>JBGSQJ010000450.1:0-4546 GCA_041738165.1 Bdellovibrionales bacterium | reverse complement strand
CACAAAGCCAGCGATATAGAGCACGCCAGCGAGAGCTCTGACCCAGTATAGCGGTATAATGCGAGTGACGGTCTCGACAAAATCAGGGTAGACGAGTCTACCGTCGGCGCCAATCGCTCGCCACATCATGCCTTGCGTGATGCCAGCTGCGACCATTGACACATAGTAGGTCACCAATCCTAAAAAACCGGTCCAAAAGTGAGCGTTGGCTAGCGGCACGGAATATAATTTTGTCTTCCAAAGTCTCGGAACAAGATAGTAAAGCATGGCAAATGTTAAAAAGCCGTTCCAGCCGAGGGCACCAGAGTGAACGTGCCCGATGATCCAGTCCGTGTAGTGGGCAAGTCCGCTTACCGATTTTATCGATAGCAAAGGGCCCTCGAATGTGGACATTCCATAAAAGGTGACGGCTGTGACCATGAATTTGATAATCGGATCGGTGCGCAGCAAATGCCAGGCTCCTCTTAGCGTGAGGAGTCCGTTGATCATACCCCCCCATGATGGTGCCCAGAGCATCAATGAGAAAACCATTCCAAGCGTTTGTGCCCACTCGGGTAAAGACGTGTAGAGTAGGTGATGAGGGCCTGCCCAAATGTAGATAAACACAAGTGCCCAGAAGTGAATAATCGAGAGTCGATAGGAGTAAATGGGTCGATTGGCGGCTTTGGGCAAATAATAGTACATAAGACCCAAAAATGGTGTGGTGAGAAAAAAGGCAACGGCGTTGTGCCCGTACCACCACTGAACCATGGCATCTTGAATGCCCGCATAGACGGGATAGCTTTTGAGCAAAGACACTGGGATTTCAATTGAGTTCACAATGTGCAATACGGCGACGGTTATAATCGTTGCGATGTAGAACCAAATTGCGACGTACATATGTTTCTCACGGCGTCTGGCGAGAGTTCCAAAAAAATTGACGGCAAACACAACCCAAACCAAGGCAATGGCGATGTCGATGGGCCACTCGAGCTCGGCGTACTCTTTGCTTTGAGAAAATCCAAGCGGCAAGGTGATCGCAGCTGACAAAATGATCAGCTGCCAGCCCCAAAAATGAATCCGGCTGAGTGTGTCCGAAAACAGGCGCGTTTTTAAAAGCCGTTGAGTGGAGTGGTAGATCCCCGCGAAGATGGCATTTCCGGCGAACGCAAAAATAGCCGCATTTGTGTGAAGTGGCCTAAGCCTACCAAAGGTGATCCACTCAAGGTTGAAATTGAATGGCCAATAGGCAAGTTGAAGCGCGCCGAGCAAACCCGCAAGAAATGCAATCCCCGCAAAGGTCAAGGTGGCCAGAACAAACATTTTAACTATTTCGTCATCGTAGATAACGGTTTCAGGTTGCCTGGTTTGAGTGGTCGGCGAAGTCATGAGTTGCCTTTCTTCTCGTTGAGTTCATGGTTTGTTTGGTCAAAATCATCAACTGCAAAAATTCGATGCCGAGGGGTCTCGAGATCATCCATTTGGCCATCGCCAATACTCCAAATAAATCCAAAGACAAAAAAGCCCGCAAGTAGCAATGATATGGGAATCATCAGATACAAAATCGTCATTTTTCGTCTCTCAACCAACTTAAGAAAATAATGAGACCACTGCTTGCGGGCATTAAGAGTGCGGCGGTAAATGGATGTATGTGCCCCATTAAGGCCAACACCCCGCCGGACAAATTGTAACCAAGACTTAGCAAAAGATTGTGTCGAACGTGACGTTTGGTGTGTTTGGCCAACTCAAATAGTTCAACCAGGCCATTTAAGCTGGGTTTCGCAAGGTAAACCTTCGAACTTTTTAGTGCCGCTTCAATGCTGCCGCTTGCAGCCACTCCTACGCTCGCACTGGCTAGGGCCAGCCCATCATTGATTCCATCACCAATCATCATGGTATTTTGACGTTTGTTCACCCACGAGGCCTTGTCGCAAGGAGATAGGCTCGCGTGAACCTCCGTGGGATGAAACCCAAGCTGCTCGGCAACGGGGAACACCGACCCTTCGGTGTCGCCAGAAAGCAAATGGGTTTTTAATCCATAGCTTCGAATTTTATCAATAGAAGCTAGGGCATCTTCGCGAAGTTGAGCACTAAATTCAAATTTTGCCAGTAAAATGCCCTCCTCAAAAAGCCCACATGCGATTTCTTTGGTGCGAGTATTGAGGTGTTTCAGCTCATAAAATCTTCCATAAATGTATCCTGAAACCCCTACGCCTGGCGATTCTCGAAGCCCCGTTACAGGCGGATGGCTTTCTAAATGCGAGAAGGCCTTGCGAAATGCAAAGGCGATGGGGTGGTGAGACTCATTTTCGAGAGCGAGAATAATTTTTAAATAGACGGGGGCAATTGAAGGCACGGCGACCAAAGTCAAATTCGAGTCGGTGAGGGTGCCGGTTTTATCAAAAGCCACAGTCTCGATTGAAAGCAGTCGATCTAGGACGCTAAGATCTTTAATGACCAATCCGTGACGCCTGGCGCGTTTGAGTGCAGAAGCTAACGCCAGCGGCGTTCCAAACGCCATGGCGCACGGGCACGCTAAAATAATCAAGGCCAGTGATCTGCGAATTGCCTCTTGCGGTGAAACACTCCAATAGATACCTAAAAAAATCAGGGCTGCGGCAAAAACAACTCCCAAAAGTACTTGAGACCATCGATCAGACATATTCGAGAGACTTGATTTATTGAGTTCTATGTCGTGGACGGTTTCTAAAATTTTTCCGAACTGAGTGTCTTGAATGGGCTTATTGAGTAGAAAAATGGCCTTTGGACTTAACAACACGGAGCCCGCGGGCACTGTTGCCCCCTTTAGAAACCGTCTTGAGTTCGACTCGCCGGTTAGCCAAGCCAAACTGAAGAGGGCCGAATCAGATTCGAGTAAACCCTCTGCCGCCAAAGTATCGCCTTGCAAAACCACGAACCCCTGGCCCGCTTTTATTTCTTCGGCCTTCACCCAATGCCAGCCCGAAGAAACCAGTTTGCGCAGTCGTTTTAGCTCGAGACCTTGGGCAAATTCATTTTTGCTTAAGAATTGAGTTTGCAGACGCTGCTGAATAGCTCTCGAAACAAGTATCAAGAAGAGAAACCCACTCAGCGAATCAAAATAGTAATCGCTTTGCCCTCTTATGAGTTGAATAGTTGAAAAGACAAATCCGGCGAGTGATGCCACCGCCATGGGCAAATCAATAGACAGCGAGCGCTGCTTTAGGCTTCTGTATGCACCTTGGTAAAATGGCCAGGCCACATAGGTCACAACGGGCAAATACAAAGCAAACGAAAGCCAGCCAAATGCTGTTGCCCAGTCGCCTGAGGCTCCAAAGTAAGTTGAAAAGCTAAAGGTCATAATATTGGCGGCACAAGCTCCGGCCACACCTAGACGAATCCAAGTCTGCCTTTGTGTTTTTTGTGACAACGTTGAAAGTTCGATATCTGTGGTCACAGGTATAGGGACAAATCCAAGGGTTTCAATGGACTCGGCCACCTTAGAGGGCTGAATCACTTTTGAGTCGAATTCGATCTCAACTGTTTTTTGAGTAAGATTGGCGCGCGAGCTCAAGACTCCAGGCGTGGTGGCGGGTAGGTTTTCGAGTTTCCGAACGCACTGACCACAGCGCATTCCTTCGACAAAAAAGCGTAGCCCTCGGAGCCGGCCCTTTGTCGTGTAGCTAGGCCCAACAGAATCACTGTCTAAAAATGAGAAATCTGAAAATGCCACAGCTGGTGTTGACCCCACTTTAGATTTTCTGTGCGAGGTTGATGCCAATGACATTTATTCTGGGAATAGGATAAACGCCGTTAGCATCTGGGAGTGGGACAACCTGTCCCAGGTCGACAATTAAGCCCGAGACATTTCGTCTATCTTATCCGTTTCACGATGTAGAAAAACGGTTTGCCATCAATTTCAAGTTGCATCCAGAGTTCATCGCCCTTGAATTCGACGGGGCTGGTGGTGACTCGGTTTAGGCGCATGTCTGGGTCTTTGCCGCAATTGGCATGATTTTTCGGATTTAGCCATTCGGTGGTCAGGGTCAAATTAGAGTCTTTGAGTTCCATTGAGCCGGTTCTTTCGCAGTACTCTTGATCATTCTCTCGCCACCATTCCAACCGATGGCGACCGTTTGCAAAAAAAGTAAAATAGAGATGCAGATCTGGATTGGGATTTTCAAAGCGATGCTCTTGGTAGAAGAATCCATCGTATTTCCACAAACCTTCAATCGACTCTTGCGCAAAACAAAGCGCTGAAAAAAGGAGCAAAGTTGAGGCGGTCAAGATCCTAAAGGCTCGCCTCATCGGACCCAGCCCCTTTTTCTTAAAATATTGTTGATGCGCTCGCATCTCTCACCGTGAGCGCACAAGCTCACCCAATCGTTGATCTCTTTTTGGACATCAGAGTAACCCGAGTTGGGCACAAGATGAGCCAAGAGGTGAGCGGTCAGATCAACGGCAGGCTCATCGCGCAAAGCGGCGTCGGGGAAATAAGCCAGCCAATCGCCGGGAGAAACGATCGCCAGCGGGTCGGCGGGTAGATCATTAAGTTGCAAACGCCCGGCCTGCAGTTCAGCGAGCCAGC
>JBGSQJ010000442.1:0-2080 GCA_041738165.1 Bdellovibrionales bacterium | reverse complement strand
CTCACTCCATTAATCCCGATTTTGTTAAGCTATATTCTGAGCTTTATTTACCTAGGCATTTATTGGAACAATCATCACCACATGCTTCACACCTGCAAGAAGGTCACGGGCGCAATACTCTGGGCCAATCTTCATTTGTTGTTTTGGCTCTCACTTGTGCCTTTTGCGACTGGCTGGATGGGTGAAAATCATTTCGAAAAGTCACCGACCGCGCTCTATGGTTTGGTGCTTCTTTGTGCGGCTCTCGCTTATTGGATTTTGCAAATTCAGATCATCAAATCCCAAGGCGAAGACTCTTTGTTGAAAAAAGCTATTGGCAAAGACTGGAAAGGCAAACTGTCCCCAATTCTGTACGTCACAGCGATCGCTCTGACTGTTTGGACTCAGTGGTCATCGCTTAGCATTTACGTTCTCGTCGCACTTATCTGGCTGGTACCAGACAAGCGCATCGAGAAGGCAATTATCGCCCAATAATTGATCCAATTAGGTTTCGAGCCCCAATAAGAATGTCTTCGCAGGCGATTGAAAGTTCACCTGTTTTGATCGTCTCATAGATTTCGGCAGGAGTCGTGCCGATGGCCACGATTTCAAGACCGATCGCTTGGCGTTGCTTGTCACTTAAGGTCAAAAAATACTTAAAAAAAGTAGAGGCACCTAGAGCATTCGGCCGCACGGATTTATCTAACCCAAATACGTTCAACTGACGCAACGTCGAGCAAGCCGATTTTGCGCAGGTCTTTGCCTTTGAAGGCTCAAAGGTTCGTTCATAATCAGAAAAGCGAATGTCGAAATCCTCTGGCAATTTGTGAATGGCGAAAATAGCGCCCTTGGGAAGCGAAGCCTGCTTCTTTATTGTGTTTGTGACCTTAACCATGGCCAATCCCCTGGCATCGATGATCCGGCCTTTGTACCAAATCATGATGTGTCCATTGGAGCCTATGTGAACAAGAAGCGCCTCTTTTAAAGATGGCAGCTCGGTTTCAACATTGTAGCCAGATGCGGGCGCTGGGTATCGAGTGTAGGGTATCCAGCGATTAAACAGGTATTCGACACTTAGGCCGGCCAGAGATTCAGCCTGGCGACTATTATGAGCAAATGCCGCCTCGCCAATTCCAAGCGCAAAAACGCCCAAAATGACCATTTTTGACAAACAAGAGCTCAACATCATTACCCTCAATGAACCACAATCGATTCCACTCTAAGACGAATTCACTGAGAGCAAATCGCATACCACCAGAAGTGAGCGAATTTGGCGATGGATAACTATTTTTTTAAAACACAATAATGAACGTTGTTTGTCGAAATACTGTCATTCACACCATTGACACTCGAATTGACCGAACAACTCACAATCGAAAAACCTCTGGCGATAAATTTCGACAAATACGCCGAATAATTCGAAGCGCGCGAGGGCGACTTAAAATCGGTCATCTCAAGAATGCGGATGCGATCGTCACATGAAATGGTCACTTCCATCCCATCATCAATGGCCATCGAGCAAACACTCACATCTGCCGGGAGATTTGCAAACGTGCCTTTTTCAAGAACTTCAGCCACCTCGGCGCTCGCGCTTAAGCCAGCAATTAAAATCGCACCTACTGTCATCACGCTTCCAAATTTCATTTTTCCCTCCTCAATTGAATCAAAAATTTAAAACCTATAGGCTCAATCGGGCCATTTTAGACCACAGGCTGTCAAGACTAAGGTCAGAATGGCCAACGGGTCAGGCCACCAAGCTTGACCGCCGGCTCAAATGGCAGCGATTCTGATACAGATGGCGCAGAGCTCACTTGAAAAAGTCAATTTACAAGCCGGTGAATTCGTTTTTATGGAGGGCGACGTTGAGCGCCACTTTTATATTATTGAAGAGGGTGAAGTTGAAATTTTCACCGCCATTAACGGCAAAGTAAAAAGCATTGCCACGCTTGGCCCTGGCGATTCGTTTGGTGAGTTTGCCCTCTTTGACCAATCACCTCGCTCGGCTTCGGCAAGAGCACAAAAGCCTTCAACCGTGGTTCGCGTCAATGAAGCGGGATTTAAAGAATTGATGCAGCAGATACCCGACTGGGCACAAAGCATG
>JBGSQJ010000441.1:0-6932 GCA_041738165.1 Bdellovibrionales bacterium | reverse complement strand
GACGGCCCCTTCGGCCAAAAGCCCATCTCTTGAAAACGCATAGTCACTTGGTGTGTAGATCGCGGATTGCCCATAGTTGAGCGACACAGCCGGCACTGTGGGAAGTGAGCCAACTGTTGGCGAATGAATCACGTACATTTGATTTTCGATGGCCCGGGCTTGCGCGCAGTAGCGCACTCTCAAATAACCGTGGCGGTCATCGGTGCAGCTCGGAACGACCAAAAAGTGGGCGCCTAGTCTTGCCGCCGTTCTGGCGATTTCTGGAAACTCGACATCGTAGCAAATCGCCACTGCAAACTTGCCAAATTCACATTCAAAAACTCTTAAGCGTGAACCCGCGCTGACCAGCCACTCTTCTTTTTCGAACCTGGTCATATGGAGCTTCGCTTGCAAGTTGCCCTGGCCATTTGGGCCGTAGACATAGCATTTGTTTAAGATTTTCTCTTTGGGATCGTCAAAGCCGGGCAGGGTGCCGCCAACCACGATCATTTTGTATTTACGTGCCAATTCAGACATAAAATCGACGATTCGGGGCTCTTGCGTGGCCAGATCTCGAATTTGCTCGGCGATGGGCCGTTTCGTGTTGCCAAGAGTGAGAAGCTGGGTCGTAAAGTACTCTGGAAAAACCAAAAAGCGAACTTTGTAATCGTGTGCGGTCTCGACTAAAGCCGCTGTCTGCTGGGCAAACTCATCAAAAGACTTCACTGGACGAATGTAATACTGCAAGGCGGCGACTCTAACCATATAAGGATACTAACACCTTTAGTCTCATGCGCTAGCCACATCACGGCGCGCAACTCAAAGGAGCCGTGTACGTTCTGACTAGAAGTTCGACAGCTGTAAAAGAGTTGTTTCAAGGTGAGACAACTAGTCAGATCTCATTTTGTAACTAAAAGAATCCATCGCATAATATTAGATATGAAAACAAAGTCCCAAATTCATAGATCTAGGTGTGTCTTTGCGTCTAAACTCTTTTTATCGATCTGGGTGGCCTCTGCCGTTGGATGGCTAGGCGGACCCGCGGCGAATGCGGCAAAGCCTGCAGAGACCTGCGAGGGAAAAGATCCCAACCCAAAGGTTAAAAGCTGTCAAACCAGTAGCTGTAATATTCAAAAAGAATCTGAGCAAATTAGATCTCAGAACCAGCGCAGCAAAACCAATCGGGCTGGTGTAACTGGGGACCGTGTGGGCAAGGCTTCAGCCATTCAGACTGGTGCAGTTGAAAACAGCAAGGGACTAGACGACTCAATTGAAATGGACAGGCAAGCGCTCTTAGCGCTGGCTCCTCTCAAAGATGAGTGCGCCAAAGCTTGCAACGAAAAAAATTTACACATTTCGGACTTTCAAAACAGTCAGATCAAACTCGAGGCAGGCCAAGCGAAAGTAAAATCTGAAATGGAAAAGTGCCAACAGGAAGTAAAAAATGACATTGCCGAGGTCGAAAAATCAAAGTCAGAGTTAGAGACAGCAAAAAAAGGTTCTGATGAAACCAAAGATTCATCAGGGCAACAAAGCGCCCCGCCGGCTAGTCAGCCGCAAAATCAAGCGGGCAATGAGACTCCACCTGCTAGCACACCTCCGGCAACGCCTCCTGCAGCAACACCAGCAGAAGAAGAGAAGCCTGAAGAAGAAGCCAAGGCTGAGTTTGCAAGCTGTGCGAACATGACAGGAGCAGTTAAAGAGACCTGCGAACAAAACGCCAAAGATGCTCAATTGGCTTCAACTTGCACCTCGGATCCAAATGCGGCGGCGACGGCAGAGTGCCAGGCCTACAAAAACAAAATGTGTTCCCAAGATCCAAATTCTTCGGCTTGCGCTTCACTTCAGAGCGCGGCGAGCTGTTCAAGCACCGAGAAAACTCTGGCGAGCAACCCTCAATCTTCTCTCTTGAGCACTTATTGCTCAGCCTGCGCCACTTCGGCGAATGCATCAAAGTACTGCGGTAGTCAGGCAACGGCCACGGCTGGAGTTCAATCTGCAGGAGCGGGCTCTGCCAACTTTGGATCATCTGGGTCTGGTTCATCGAGCTCAAGCGGAAGCAATGCCTCTCAATCAGACGATTACAAAGACGCCATCGAGGCCGGCATTGCCGCTGAAGCTTCAAAAAAGAACAACATTGGATCGCTTGCGGTCGGCAGCGGCGGCGGCAGTGGATCTTCGGGTTCAAGCGGCAGCGGCTACTCGTATCAATCAAAATCTGGCTTTCAGCTGAGCAGCGCTTCACCCAGAAAAACGGCGTCGGTGAGTGGCTCGGCGACATTGCCAGGTAACAGCGAGGTCTCAGCACAATCTGTATTCGATTTACTTTCAGTACCATCTGAAATTCTGGGCCAGCGTTGTAGCCAGGGTCAGATGTTGCATTGTGATTAGTTTAAAAGAGCGCACTTATTAAGGAGCGATCTCGTGATTAAGTTTTTTAAGATATTTTCAGTTGGCTTAGCTCTCAGTGTTTATATGGGCTCACTTGGATTTGCACAAAGTGAAGAGCCACCCGAAGACCAAGCTGTAAATGCGCCGGCTTGCATTGCGAATGTAAAAGAGTTTACTGACTGCCTTGCGGCCACTGAAAAAGCCGCGCTCGATCTGCAAAGTATTTTCGCTGATACCGCCGACACCTCGAAAACGCCAGCGTCGATTCAAGGCGCCTCGGCTGCGCTTAAAGATGGCTCTGCCAAGTGCGCCGAAGCCATGGCTCCGGTCGAGCAGCAGTGTGAGACCGTCAAGTCGCTATGTGAGACGAAGTGTGGACCAACTAAAGAGGTGACTCAATGCCAAGACGCTGTCGAGGCTCAGGGGAAAAAGTTGGAGCAAGCGAGTCAACAGTGTACAGACACCGGCAAAGGCTTTGAAGATACCAATGCGGCCACTCAAGCGGCCGGCAATCCCGGCTCTGGTTTTGACCCGTCGAGTTTGATACCTGCTCTTTCGGGCATGATGAATCCCAAAAAAGAAGAAAAAAAGAAAAAAGAAGACACCGCTCTCAACCCTGACGGAACGCTCAATTGTGCGAAGCCTGACGCCTACAAATTCAATGGCTGCGCCCAAAAGATTGCCGCCAAGTGTATGTTTAATTTTGACAATTCCGATTGTCAAAAATTTCAAAATATCTATTGTTCTGACGAGCCGAGCGATATGATTCAAAATGCGTCGGCCAAACCCTTAGAAAAAGGCACTGGCAATTCATCGAGTTACTGTAAGGCCCTCACAGCGCACAACTATTGCCAGGGTGATGTAGCGGGCCGATCTCAATGCCCAAGCTGCCTTGAGCTTTCAGCCATGCAGACTCAGGCCTGCAAAGACAACCCTTCACTTTGTTTAGCGCAAAATTCGCCCGAACAAATTGCGGCAAATAAGAGTATGTGCCCGAATGATCCCAAATACGAAGACGTCAACTATGTTAAGGGCGGCTCGTCGTACTATTCAGACAGTCCGGTGACAGACGATAACTCGACCATCACCGTGACGGGTGACGGAGTCGACGAAGACGGTAATGCGTTGCCAGATGTTGTGCTTCCGCAATCAGTTTCAAAGGCCAGCGTTCAAAGTGCTAGCCGCACTCCTTCTAATAGCGCGGCTTTTCGTGGTCAGGTTGTCGACCCGGGACCTGCAAGTGATGTAACTGGAATGCAAGGTCCAACGCTTTTTTCGACCGCGAGTGAAGCCATTCAGAGTAAGTGCCTGGTTCAGCAGTTTTTTAATTGCCCAAATAGCCAGTAAGAAACGGCATAACAGCTTCGATATGTGTGACGTCTTCGCCTCGGCACCCCGAAGATTCGCAGCGCTTTGACCTTCGGCAACTACCTGCATTTTCAAAATCATATTCTCCGCGCACTAAAATTCCGGCGACAAGTCCGGTTTGTGCGTCAAATACAGCAGATCCCGAGTTCCCCCCGTAGGTGTCGAGATTCGCAACAAAGAAACCTGCTCCCAAGCTTCTGACGTTGGCTCCAGATGCAATCTTTAAGGGGAGCCCAGCAGGGTGGCCCATCACCATAAGCGGCGTGTCTTGAGCGACCGGGGTTTGACTCAGAGTCAGCGGCGAGAGATTCAAAACCGCGCGGTCAAGTTGAATCACCGAGAAGTCTTCGCCCTTTGGGTCGGCCTTAGACTGAATCAAATGGCGACACGTGTAGACGGCTGAAGTGGGAACTCTGGTGGGCATTTGCCCGGCCTCACTGAGGCGATAGCCGAATACGAAACTAGTTCGGTCGCAAGAGCTTTGGTCGCGCACACAGTGACCGGCTGAGATCACCACATCGGGAGCAACTAAACTGCCTGAGCAAAAGGCCACAGTGGGTTGATCGTAATAAGGTTCATCGGTGCATAAGCCATAGCTTTCACCGTAGCCATTGGTGCGAAGATTTGTCCATGCGCCTTGAGGGTCCAAGTTGGCCGTTCGAATCAAGGCCACGGTTCGCTCAGAAAGAGCGCGAATTTGTGGGTTTTGCACTTGATAGTAGTCGAGCCGATTGTCTTCGCCATAAATGACCTTTGGAGCGATGGCCTGTGCAGGTGTAACCAGTAGGCCCCAAGAGCCCGCGATCAAAAGGAGCCCAAGTGAGGGAGAAAATGATTTCAACAAGTGGCCTCCTGCCCGCATTCCCAGCGCCATCCTGGCTCCGGCATATTCAATCTCTATTGTAAAGATATCGGTATGAATTCGGTGTGAGAATTTGCTAGGGTAGTGGCAAAATTGGTCGAAGGTAGATCTTAGTGACATTTGATGAACATTTCGAATCTCAATATCTTGGCCGTTGGCCCACATTGAAAGAGGCTTTGCTTCGGCAAAAGCCTAGGCATTTTTTGCTTACCAATCCCTATGGAGAGGCCTATCAAGATTACTCTCTTGATGAAGCCTCCTGGCTGGCGACTCAATGTGTGCCCTTGAGGGATTCAGCGAACATCGCCGATTTTTGTGCAAGCCCCGGAGGCAAATCACTCTCGCTTATCTTTCGCGCAAAAAAAGAACAGCATCAAATTAGGTGGCATCTCAACGATGTGTCGCGTGCTCGCGCCCAAAGGCTAAAAGCAGTCATGCACGATTGTTTGCCTGCTTCGAAAATTGAAAAGATCGAATTCACCTGTGCGGACGCGAGTCGCTTTGGACAGACTCGCCCCGAATATTACGATGCTATAGTTGTCGATGCTCCGTGTTCGGGGGAGCGGCACCTTCTGAATTCGCCGGCCGAGCTGGCAAGGTGGTCGCTCAAGGGAAGCCAAAGACTTTCGATCAGGCAAAATGCCCTTTTGTGTTCGGCGCTTGACAGCCTTCGGCCCGGCGGCTCTGTTTTGTATTCGACCTGCTCGATATCATTTACTGAAAACGATGGCACGATTGAACGATTTATGAAGAGCCGCAAAAACCAGTTCAGAACTGTTGAGACTTCAGGTGCCGGCGAGCCCACCAAGTATGGGCGAATAATTTTGCCAGACACCGAGGGTTGTGGACCAATCTATTATTGTTTAATTGAAAAATCAGACGAATCCTAAATTTGCGCATCTCGAACTAAAATGTTCCGATCGATAGGTGAAATCGCATTAGGTCTTCGGTCGGTTCGCGATTGATTTTAAATCCAATATCCATAGCGAGAGGGCCAACCGGGGTGTTGTAGCGATAGCCAATTCCAACCGAATCGCGCATCGAGCGAGCAAATTTGAAACCTGAAACCTTGACGTCACCACGATCATAAAAGATCACGCCGCCATGATCTCCTGAAATAGGAAAGCGCAATTCAGTTTTGAACAGGTAGTAGTTGGAATCTCGAGGAATCAATTTTTGGTTGCCTCGCAAGACTTCAAACCCTTTTGGATGACTCTCGCTGATTCCGTCACCATCGCGAGGGATGCGCTCAGAGTCACTTGATAAATCAAAACCACGAACGGTGTAAATGCCACCGAGCAAAAAGGCGTAGCTGGTGGGAACACCGCTTCCGGCTTGGCGACTTAAGTTTGAGACGTAGCCGCCTCGCATGGAATTGGCCCATATCCATTTGGGCGAGCCAAGTCTTGTGTAATGTGTGTAGTTGCCCTCTGTTCGAATAAAATTGATTCCGCTCGAACTGCCCATCCAGGGCGTTGAGTAGTCGACGACGAACCTTGTGAATGAGCCCTTAGTCGGCAAAAAAGGATTGTCGCGGTAGTCGATGTCGAGGGTTGGTCCAACCGTCGCAATCTGCTGGGTGTTGGCGCACCTTGTGTCGTCGGTAGCCGAGGACCCTTCGATCACGCAGCGACCATGCCGCTCCCATTCTCTTCTGGACTCCAAGCTCCACGTTCGCCAAGTCAACTTAGTTGGAGGCGTGAGTTGCCTTTCAGCCAAGAAGTCCACTCGGTTGCTCGTGGTGATCTGAGTGATGTTCTCACTCTTTTCGTAGTCAAACACGCGTTCAGATCTTGTCAAGTTGACGCGCCCTCTGGTCCTCGTGTTGAAAATAAACGGTTCCAAATATCCTGCGGTAACTTCGGTTTCAGGAAAATTGATTTCGGCGACGTTTGATTTGACCTCGACCCTACCCGAGATCGCCCGCGCCGTGCCAAAAAGATTGTTGTAACCTAAGCCGGTAAAGCCTCGAACAGTGAAGTTGCGCTCATTGTTCACACCCACACCAAACTTAAGTAAGCCCGGGTCACGCTCCGTGACTCCGATAATCAGCGTGCGCTCGGCCACATTGGTGCCCTCTTCAAGAGTGCGAATGTCGGTTCTAGCAAATAGCCCTAGCTTGTTAAGTCTGACGCTGGCCTCTTCGAGTTTTTGAGGCGTTAGAATTTCACCTATCTTAAAATCGGCCTCTTTGAGAATCACTCTGGATTTAGTAAAAGTGTTGCCATCGATCACAATGGATTGAATGCGTATGCGTGGGCCCTCGAATATCTTAAAATGAATTCGCGCTTGAGTGCCGGTGTCATTGTACTGAATAAGTTCGGGTCCCTCA
>JBGSQJ010000412.1:0-2343 GCA_041738165.1 Bdellovibrionales bacterium | reverse complement strand
CGTTGGTACAACTTAGGGTCTCAGGTCGCTTCGCGTAATTGTTGAATCGGCCGATAGTGGGCGATCGATGGTTTATGGGAAAGATGACGTTGAGCACATGATTTTACTAGATGGATGTTGGGCTGAGTCTGATGTCTGTGTTGGGGACTCGCGCATGACCTGGGCCAGCAGCAGAATTGAAATTAAAAGTTGGCCTGTGCGACAAGAGCTTGTGGGTTTGTCGGTCAAACTGCCGTCTACAGAGAATCAAGGTTCGCTCGCGCCCTACCTCGTTCGACGAGTACGGAGCTGGGGCGACGAGTATGCATGGATAAGTGAGCTGGGTGGACGCCTCAAAGAGGAAGGTTGTGTTCAGTTTCTATTTTCGCCTCACTCCTTTTGCATTGGGTCCGAATATCTTGTTAGTCGTTTCGGCTCTTTTGACTCCTTCAAGCGGGGTGTGGTGAAGTACTTCGACGCCACTTCGTTGGTATTTGAATCGGAAGATGGCAATCTGTATCCCATTGACGATACGAGTGAAGTTCGCTTGACTAATTACCATTTTTTTCGGGCCGAGGGATGTGTTCCAGGTATGCCGGGGCACTGTTTCCCTGAGATCAAAGGTCAGAAATTTTTCTTTCAGCACTATGATCATCTCGAACCAGAGTGGTTCGAGATCTTAGGCGTTACTATAGAGCGCCCGGATATCGATGAATATTACCTTGGCAAGATCGTCATACGGGATAAAAATGATCATTTAGTTACGCTTTTGCTCACTAATTATAAAAGCTTTTTCATTGGTTTTGGGTGCATGGAGCAATTCAAAATATGTGTCAACCAGACTGTCACTCTCGAGCCGCAAACGCCTAGCGAGCGGCCCAAAGAGCTCAAAGTGATCGGCTTTAACAATATCGAACAAACCGTGGTGGGCCTTTCGGGTATCAGTTACTACAGGGTTAAACCTTATCAATTGGGTTTTGGGCCACGCTAAGGTTGAACCTTAGTGGCTAGTGGCTGTGTGCAGACGTTCAACGTACACAAAGGCGGCGCTGATCGGCGCGGCCCATGGCCAAGACAAACGGATTTTCGGCTTGCAATTGAGTGAAGTCGGCTTTTGAAGCGATGCCTTTCCAGTTTTGCTCAACTAGAATTTGCCCAAGTGAACCACCAAGATTTGAACCAGGCCCGAGCAGCACAAGGCGATCGGGCGCGAATTCTTTTAAGGCCACGGTGATGGCTTTTGAAAAGTCATAAGGCTCAACGACTTGGTGACCAATGGTGTAGTGATAAAGATCGCTCACCGATGTGCTTTGCGGGCGCCAGATGTGGCCTCGGCCATCAATCAACGGAATCTTTGGCCGCTGAAAAAGACCCTCTGGCAAAAGCTCAAACGCCCGGTGCGCCGTTTCGGTTAAGAGCGGAGTGTGAAAGGCTGCGTGGTTGATCAATTGCATCGGGTAGTTGTCGACCTTTGGCAAAGTTTTGAGCAAAGTTTTTATGCCAGCTTCATTGGCGCCTAGCACGACAAAGCCCCCTAGAAAAATAGAAGGGTAGACTTCAACCTCGGGGTTCGAGAGCAGTTCATTGACGAGATTTTCAACTAGCGCCATTCGCGCTCGGTCGGGCAGCCAGTTCTCATCGCACAAAGGGTAAATCACCTGGCCGCCGATGATTTTTTCTTTCATCATCGAACCCATAGTTTGAATCACATCAAAGGCCCCGCCCCAATCAAGAGACCCGCCAAGCGCAGCTGATAGGTACCAACCCATAGAGTTGCCAGTGATCGCGACAATCTCGTAGCGGTCGAGATCGAGGCTATGAAAATCAACATGAGAGCACGCGTAAATCAACGCCGAGGCGTGCTCACCGCGCGTGTGCAACTGGGGTTGAAAGGTCTCTTGCGAGTCGAGCGACGAAATGGTGGGTTCACCAATTGCCGATCTGCGATCATCTAAATCCATCAAAAACTTGGCTGAGCGTTCACCAAAGGTTCTCAAATAGCCAAGGGTTTCTTTTGTGTAGGTTCCGCGCCCCGGGCAAACAACGACCACTCGCTCTTTCATGCTCAAACTCGATTCGTCAGCATTAAGCTGGCCTGTACGATTTCGTCTCGGCTGGGAAGGCCCGCCGCGGCCGCCTGACCGAGCGGAATAAAACAATCATCAGCCGTCACGATTTTGATTTTCGGCAGAGGATCAATATTTTCAACTATAGCGGCCGCCATCCACTCGCTCCAAGAACCGGTTTTTCTGCACTCATCCACAATCAACACCGACTTATCCCCAGCCAACTCTTTCATCAGCGCTTCGGTGTCGATGGGCGCCATCCATCTCATATCGATGATTTTGCACTTCATACTGTGCT
>JBGSQJ010000383.1:0-3284 GCA_041738165.1 Bdellovibrionales bacterium | reverse complement strand
TGTTCGCTGCCCATACATCGATCCAAACGTGAACTCTACTTTCCGTGTTTCATTCCCTTGTGCATCCCTTTTCCCATATCCATTCCAGGACAAGATCCACCCATCATTGATTTGCATTCTTTATGGAGAGCCTCGTGACATTGCATAAAGTCCTGATCTGAACGTAGACAAGTTGCCATCTGCTCATGAGCTTTCGCCATCTTTTCGCGATCTTCTTTACTTGGGTTCATGGCCATTTTGGACATATCGTGAGGGGCAGCAGGGTCAGCTGCCCAACCTGGTGAAGCAAAATTCGTAAGTGCGATTGCTGCAAGGACCATAATTGTTTTCATAGATTCTCCTGGTTTAAGCTTTATGGTGTGGTGTTTCCGCTTGTCGTATTCTCTCGTATTTCGGTGTGCCGAACCTTTCCGCCAAGGTTGGCGGTGTACGAGAGGACTCCTATCGCTAGGATGGCAGTGACAATGACAGCGTTTCTAGCAAACCGTGCTTTTGTTCCTTGCTGAGGGACGAGTAATGCAAAAAACGAGGCCGCTCCCATGATCAACGTTAATATCAGCGCAATTTGACCCGCGTCCTCATGCGGCTCAATAAAAGCCTCTGTTACACCCGGGAGGTGTTCAATAAGCTTTTCCGCTGGCTCGCCAGTTAAATATACGGCGATGACCGACAATGAAGTTAGGAATAGAAATAGATATGCAAATTTCCTCGAGAATAGATTTGATGTCCAAAGACTATGAGCAAGAAATAATAATCCAATTGGCACTGCGATGACAGGGATGTGATTCAGAAGCAGGTGAATATGAGCCAGATTCATGAGGAAACTCCTGTTGGCCGCTGGTGGTTCTCTGCGATGTCCAAACCAAATAGTTGAGCGCTGACATGGGATATAACGCCCCGTTCATTGGAGCCGATGTCCCATTCGGAGGCTCGATTCGAATCCTAAGTGGCGACCGACGTTGTAGTCCTGTCATATGAATTAACTGCAAGTCTCGCGCCTTTGCTGTTGATGGCCCGCGATCCAAGTACTGCGTCCATCGCAAGAATTTCGGTAGATTCTTAAAAGCATTTTCCGATTTTGGCGAACGCGTCAGCGAGAAACTTGGCGATGAAAACTGTTAGGATGTCCGGATGAAATTTAAACTTTTAGAAAATCCCACGCGCTTTCTATTTTTTACGGGCAAAGGTGGAGTCGGAAAAACATCGCTTTCATCGGCGACCGCCCTCGCTCTTTCAGACAAAGGCAAATCCGTTTTGTTGGTTAGCACTGATCCGGCATCCAATCTCGACGAAATGTTGGGAATTGAACTTCGAAATTCACCGGTTCCAGTTCCGGACGCTCCAGGCTTGTTTGTTCTAAATATCGATCCCACCAATGCCGCTGAATCTTATCGACAACGGGTACTATCTCAAATGAGTGAAACCTCATCAAACGATGAGCGTACCACGGTTAGAGAACAACTCTCGGGAGCGTGCACGACTGAAATTGCGGCGTTTGATGAGTTCTCTGAGCTTCTCGCAGGTGACAATGCAAAATATGATCACATCATATTTGATACGGCTCCAACTGGTCACACGATTCGCTTATTAAGCCTGCCTAAAGCATGGACTGGATTTTTAGAAGACAATGATCGAGGCGCCTCCTGCCTGGGTCCGCACTCTGGTCTGAAGATGCAGGAATCTCGATTCAAAGCCGCACTTGAAATGCTTAGCGACAGTTCACAAACCACTGTTGTGCTTGTTGTGAGGCCCGACAAGGGCTCAATAGCTGAGGCTAGCAAAACCTCTGAGGAGTTGCGAAATCTTGGACTCGCAAATCAACGGTTAGCAATCAACGCCGTTTTTCACGCAACCAATTCAAATGATCCTATTGCAAAATCAATCGAGGAATTAGGTGCTCGAGCTATAGAGGAGATGCCGAGGAACTTGAGTCTGCTCGAGAGGGACGAAATTCCCATGCGCTCTTTTAATACTGTTGGCCTGGTCAGGCTCAGACAACTACTGGTTTCCGACAAAACCCCCTCCTCATCGATGGAAATAGAAATCGCAGCCGATAAAAATTATTCCGGGCTTAGCCAGTTGGTTGAGAGTCTCGCAAAGACAGAGCGCGGCCTCATCATGGTTATGGGAAAAGGTGGCGTAGGAAAAACCACCGTCGCTGCAGCTCTGGCTGTGGGGTTGGTTCAGCTAGGCAAGACCGTCCATCTAAACACTACGGATCCGGCTGCACACTTGTCCGTCACTTTGAACGGCGAGCTCAAAGGACTTCAAGTTGATCGAATTGATCCTCCTGAAGAAACAAAAAAATACATCGCTAAGGTTATGGCGCAAAAAGGGAAAGATCTTAGCCAGGCAGAAAAAGACCTGATGCTAGAAGACCTGCGCTCGCCGTGCACTGAAGAAGTCGCTGTGTTTCATGCATTTTCTAGAGTTGTCGGAGAAGCGCGAAGTTCGTTTGTGGTTCTTGATACCGCACCCACTGGTCATTCGCTTTTGTTGATGGATGCAACTGGCGCCTACCACAATCAAGTCGTCAGAGACCTCAAAGGCAAGGTTACCACTCCACTTATGCGACTTCAGGATCCTAACTACACACAAATCATCTTAGTTACCCTTCCCGAAACGACGCCGGTTTCGCAAGCGGCCGCACTTCAAGAAGACCTTCGCCGAGCCAAGATTGAACCCTATGCTTGGGTGGTCAACAAAAGTATCTTAGCTGCCGGTACAAGCGACCCTCTCCTAGCAAATCGGATCGAGGGAGAGAGCCAACAAATTAAGAGAATCAAAGAGAAGTTTTCCAATCGTCTATACACCATTCCTTGGTTGGCTAAGCCGCCCATTGGCGTTCGAGAATTGGGCCTGCTCTCATCCTAACGGCGCACTTTTAAGCTTAGAGGCTTAGCTGTGAGGGGCTAACGTTGTTTTAAAGTCTTTTGAAAGCCTCTGCCGTCAGGTACGACAAGTGTTTCTCCAATTTTACAAGTTCTCCCGCTGGTTCAATAGGTTACGGGATATTGCGGACCATATGTGAGAGCCCCAAAGTGCCGGTCAAATGCCGGTCGGTATCGTTATTTCGAGTTATCTTGCGTGATGTTTCAAGAGATCCGAGCCTCGCAACTAGTGGAATTCTTTAGTTTTTGATTTTCGGTACTTAACTTGGTTTTGACAATTTCGCGGACCGGAATTTGGAGGGAGAGTCGAGATTCTAACGGCCGCCTTCTTCGACATTCCGTTAAGACCGGACCATTAAGGCCCAATATCTCCGTCACCTATTTCTGCTAGGT
>JBGSQJ010000331.1:0-5506 GCA_041738165.1 Bdellovibrionales bacterium | reverse complement strand
GGCAAAAGATCCGGATCCGGGAAATAGCGATAGTCTTGAGCTTCTTCTTTGGTGCGCATGGCGAATGTTCTATTTTTTGTTGAATCGTAAAGCCGAGTCTCTTGAATAATTTTGGATCCCGTCTCAATGCAATCGATCTGTCTATGAATCTCATACTCGATGGCTTTTTCAACGAACCGAAATGAATTGATGTTTTTGAGTTCAACTTTGGTGCCCAGTTTGGTCTCACCTTTTTTTCGCACGCTCACATTGCAATCGCAACGCATCGAACCTTCTTCTAGATTGCCATCGCAGACATCGATGTAGCGCAAAATTCTTCTTACGGCCTTGGCATACTCGGCCGCCTCTGCGGGTGAGCGCATGTCTGGCCCCGAAACGATCTCTAGTAGAGGTACTCCCGCTCGGTTCAAGTTGATCAACGTAAAGTCACCCTGATGAATAGACTTCCCGGCGTCTTCTTCCATGTGCGCTCGCTCAACGCGCACACGTTTTCGCTCTTCGCCCACAAAAAATTCGACATACCCTTCAGAACAAAGTGGTTCGTCGTACTGAGAAATCTGGTAGCCCTTTGGCAAGTCGGGATAAAAATAATTTTTGCGCGAGAAAACAGATTTTTGGCGAATATCACAATTCAGCGCAAGACCAGTTCGAATAGAAAGTTCAACGGCGTGTCGGTTGAGCGTGGGCAATGCCCCTGGCATCCCCAGACTTACCGGATCAATATTTTCGTTATCGGCGCCGCCGAATTCAGTGGAATCAGAAGAAAACATTTTACTAGATGTTTGAAGCTGGGCATGGATCTCTAGCCCTATTACGGCTTCCCAATCAGCGTAGGACATCGGGAACCTCTTCAAACTTTGCACTCTGTTCAATCGCATAGGCGACGTTGAACATGGACGACTCGTCAAAGTGATTGGCCATGATTTGCACCCCTATGGGTAGCCGGTCTTGCGTCAATCCAACCGGAACACTCATGGCCGGAATTCCAACTAAATTGGCCGTGGTCGTAAAAATATCGTTGTAATACATTTCAACTGGGTTCGTCACTCGTCCACCAATAGTGAACGCAGGCGATGTTGTGACAGGCGTCACAAGCACATCACACTTTTCAAACGCAGCTTGAATCTGGTCTCGAAGCAGACGCCTAACCTGACATGCCTTTTTGTAATAGGCATCGAAATACCCACTGGAGAGCGCGTAAGTTCCCAACAGAATTCGCCGTTTTACTTCAGCGCCAAAGCCTTCGCCACGACTTCGAGAGTAAAATTCATTTAAATCTTGAGCCGGAGTTTGCGAAAAGTCCGCACGGTGGCCGTAGCGAACACCATCGTATCTCGCTAAGTTACTTGAAGCCTCACTTGCCGAAATCAAATAGTAGATAGGGATCGAAGATGCCGTGAGTGGTATCGACACATTTACAAGCTCTGCGCCTTGTGATTTTAAGTTCTCTAAAGTGGCTTCAACCGCTTTGCGAATGTCTACATGCACTTGATCTGAAAAATATTCTTTGGGAATGCCAATCCGAACGCCCTTCATGCTGGCATTCAGTTGCTCGGACCAATTCGGAACGGGCACATCGGCAGTGGTCTGATCTTTGTCGTCTATTCCTGAAATAGTTTCGAGCACAAGTGCCGAATCTTTTACGGTGCGGGTCATCGGCCCTGCTTGATCGAGACTCGAGGCGAAGGCCACTATGCCGTATCGACTGACTCTTCCGTAGGTGGGCTTGACGCCAACAATGCCGCAAAAGCTTGCGGGTTGGCGAGTCGACCCACCCGTGTCAGTGCCAATGGCCATTGGGGCCATTCCGGCAGCCACAGCAATCGCCGATCCACCGCTCGAACCCCCTGGAACTCTTTCTTCATTCCAAGGGTTGCGGCATAGACCATAAAAGGAAGTTTCATTACTCGAGCCCATCGCGAATTCATCTAAATTCGTTTTGCCAACTACAATCGCACCGGCACTTTCAAGTCGCTCCACCACGGTTGAAGAGTAGGGAGGAATAAAATTACCCAGCATTTTTGATCCAGCGGTGGTTTTCAGCCCCTTTGTGCACAAAAGATCTTTGATTGCGATGGGAACGCCCGCGAGTTTGCCTGCGCCTGAGCCGCTCTTGATCTTTTGATCCATAGCTTTTGCATTTTCAAGGGCATGGGGCGCCACCGAGATAAAGGCATTGTAACGTGGATTGTGTTTTTCAATCTGACCCAAACAATCTTTGGTAATCTGCTCGCTTGTCAGTTTACCAGCGACGATTGACTCCCTCAGCTCCGAAACATTTCGAGATAATGAGTTCATATTAGCCCACCACCGGGGGAACTTTAAATAAGTTGCCAATCGTCTCTGGTGCATTTGCCATAGCTTCTGATTGACCAAGCTTCGATTTGACCTCGTCGGCGCGCCAGACCGCCACCATATCCGTAGGAGTCACTAAGGGCTCCACGTTTTCGGAGGGAATCTTTTCGAGCTCCTCAAAATGGTCAAGTACTGAGCTCAGCGAAGAGGCCATAGCTTTGACCTCAGCCTCTCTCAGGGTGATTCGTGCTAAAAAGGCGACCTTTAGGACTTGTTCTTCTGTCAACATAGGCCTCGTTGTAACTGCAAGATGCAGTGCAGGCAAGGCGAGAGTTGATGGTGGCTCGAGACTTCCCATTGATGATAAAGAATTGGTGATGCCAAAAAAGAACTCAGCTAAAAACGATGAGCGTCGTATCCTTCAGCTTCGTGATGAAATCCGCCAATACGACCACGCCTACTTCGTACTCGACCGCCCAAAAATTTCAGACTTCAACTACGACCAGCTTTTTTCGGAACTCAAAGACCTAGAAGCGAAGCATCCCGAACTTGTCTCTGCTGACTCACCCACTCAAAGGGTCGGCGGAAAGGCCCTCGATGCCTTTACAAAACAAGTGCACAAAAAGCCCATGCTGTCTTTGTCCAATACCTACTCGATTGACGAGGTGAGAGAGTTTGGCGAGCGAGTTATGGGCTTACTCGAGACCGACGAGGAGCCCGTGTATTTGTGTGAACCCAAATTTGACGGCTTGGCCATAGAGTTGATCTTTGAAGACGGCCACCTAACTGGGGCGGTGACTCGAGGTGACGGGCAGACTGGCGAAAATGTGCTCAGCAATGTGCGCACGATTCGATCAGTCCCAATGACCCTACAGGCGCCTAGCCCAAAGCTTTTAGAAGTTCGGGGCGAAGTTCTGATGTTTAAACAAGATTTCTTAAGGTTGAATGAGGCCCAACAAGAGGCCGGTGAAGAACCATTCGCAAACCCTCGCAATGCGGCCGCCGGATCTATTCGTCAGCTCGACCCTACGATCACAGCTTCTAGACCGCTGCGAATGTTTTGTTACGCCCCCGGAGAAATCGACGGCGTCGTTTTTGAGAGTCAAGCGCAATGGCTTGATTTTTTGCGTACGCAAGGACTCCCTTCTGTCCGCGTTCGGCCGTGGGCTGAGCTCAAACCGATTTTTGAGTCCGAATCTTCTCTCTCAATTGATTTAGGCGCCAGGTGCAAAGGTGTTCACGAAGCGATTGAATACTATCAGGGTATTCTGAACCGAAGGCATGATTTGCCGTTTGATATTGATGGCGTAGTCATAAAGCTAGACTCTTTTGACTTACAAAACCGCTTGGGCTTTGTGGCTCGCAGCCCAAGGTGGGCCACGGCCGCCAAATTCCCGCCCGAGCAGGGCAGAACCGTTGTACGAGACATCGTGATTCAGGTTGGCCGAACGGGCGCCTTAACGCCGGTGGCGGTCATGGAGCCGACTAAAGTGGGCGGGGTCACCATCACGAATGCAACCTTGCACAACCAATCCGAAATCGATCGAAAGGACATTCGCATAGGGGACACGGTGATCATTCAAAGAGCGGGAGACGTCATCCCCGAGGTGGTCAGCGTCGAACCGAGCTTGCGCCCCAAAGAAAGTGTGCCATTTAAAATCCCATCGCATTGCCCGGCCTGCGGTCAACCCGTGGCCCTTGCCGAGGGCGAAGTGATCTCGAGGTGCGTGAATTCGTTTTGCCCCGCCGTGATCAATGAATCACTCAAGCATTTTGCTTCTCGAAGGGCCATGAATATTGAAAAACTCGGAGATAAGATTGTCGAGCAAATGACCGCCCACGGCCTGGTCAAAAGATTTTCAGATTTATATCGACTCAAGCTTGAGGATATTTTGAGTCTTCCTCGGCAAGGCGAAAAATCCGCACAGAATTTGATCGACAGCATTAAGTCGAGCCGCCGAGTTACGCTTGCCCGCTTTATCTATGCCCTCGGCATTCGCTTTGTGGGCGAACAGACGGGAAAGGCGCTAGCTTCTTCGTTCAGAACTCTAGACTCATTTTTAGCTGCAAATGAAGAGGCACTGATTGAGATCCCTGATGTCGGGCCGAAAGTGGCCGCGCAAATAGTTTTAAAATTGAGGAATCTAGAATTTCAAAAAGAAGTGCGGTCACTAATAAAGAACGGCGTCGAAATTGAAGTTCCAAAGTTGGTCGGCAGTGGGGATTTATTAAAAGGGCTCTCGATCGTGATCACAGGCTCTATGCCAAAACCTAGGGACGAGATCAAAGACATGATCTTAGCTCAGGGCGGAAAATCGCCCGGCTCCGTTAGCGCGAAGACTCACTATGTTCTTGCTGGCTCAGAGGCTGGCTCGAAGCTAGAAAAGGCCCTTGAGCTCGGGGTTCCCGTTTTAGACTGGGAGGCCTTTTTGAAATTACTCAAAAAGGCCTAATACCCCTCAGCGGACCCTATAGGTGATCGATAACAATATCGCGAGCCATAACAGTCTTACGACCATCCGCCTTCGCGCTGTCAAAACCCTTCTTACACAACCGCTCTACGGCCTGGCTGAGTACGTCCACAGTCTCAGCTGACGTATTGCAGCCGCCCTGTTCTTTGATGAATTTTTTAACTTTGCTTGTAACAACCAATACTTCTGCCATTTGAGATCCTCCAGAAAAAAGTCGGCCCAGATTAAACCCATCTCGAATTAAAAGGGAAGCCATTTGCCCGTCAGGGTGTCAATTTATGGCCACGTGTAAAGGTTAAATACCTGTAAACTCTTATAAATTGAACATAGGCCTGGCTTGAATATTGCTGTGCATTATAGGGTGGGCACAAGGTCATTTCGTAGCTTTTTACTGGTTGTCTCTCTTTTCTCCTCGATGGTTGGGGGCCTACGATCCTCATTTGCCATCCCTGCCCTCGATGGATCTCAAAGCGTTCGTGCCCAATATGAACTTCAAAAACAAGAGGTGCTGGCTGACTTTGGCGCCAGAATCACAGAAGAATTCAAAGTCGACCCACGTCTTCTCAAACGGACTAGCTTTTGGTTTGATATCTACGCGCTCTATGGCGACACCAAGCAGGTCATTCACCATTCAAGGTACCCCTGGATTGTCTATGAGGTCATCGACACGACAGCTGAGCTTGAATCCGGCAAAGGTCCGCTTTGGCTGAGAAGAGACCGAGGGAACAAGCGAGCCAAAG
>JBGSQJ010000304.1:0-9463 GCA_041738165.1 Bdellovibrionales bacterium | reverse complement strand
GGTGATCACATCGGCATTGATCACGCACTCCCTCACGTTGGTCTTTGAGGGAATTTCGAACATGATATCAAGCATGGCGCTCTCGATCACACCCCTCAAGCCACGAGCTCCCGTATTTCGCTTGATCGCCTCCTGGGCAATAGCCCGGAGTGCTTCGTCCTCGAACTTGAGCTCGACGTTCTCGTAAGCGAATAGCTTTTGATACTGTTTGGTCAACGCGTTCTTCGGCTTAATGAGAATGTCTATCAAAGCGGCCTCATCCAGTGGGTCCAGTACCGCAATTGACGGCAAGCGACCGATGAACTCCGGAATCAAGCCAAACTTCACCAGATCATCCGGCTCGATTCGCTGCAATACGTTTTCTTTGTCGATCAGCTTTTCATCTTTGTTCTTAATATCGGCGGCGATCCCCATAGATCGGCTCGAAATCCGATTTTCAATGATTTTGTCCAAGCCCACAAAGGCCCCGCCCACGATAAACAGAATATTTGAAGTGTCGACCTGGATAAATTCTTGTTGGGGGTGCTTTCGGCCACCCTTTGGAGGCAAGTTCGCAACTGTGCCCTCTAAGATTTTAAGCAGAGCTTGCTGAACGCCCTCACCACTCACGTCTCGAGTGATCGAAGGGTTCTCACTCTTGCGTGAAACCTTGTCGATCTCGTCGATATAAATCACGCCTTTTTGACATTTTTCAACGTCGTAATCAGAGGCTTGAAGCAGGTTTAAAACGACATTTTCAACGTCTTCGCCCACATAGCCAGCTTCAGTGAGAGCTGTCGCATCAGCCATCGCAAAGGGAACATTCAGAATTTTCGCTATGGTTTGCGCCAGCAAAGTTTTACCAGATCCGGTTGGGCCAATGAGCAAAATGTTGCTCTTTGAAATCTCAACGTCATCTTTCTTGCTACGTCCACCTTTTGAGAAATTGATTCGCTTGTAGTGATTGTGCACAGCCACAGACAAGGTTTTCTTAGCTTGCTCTTGACCGATCACATAGTCGTCGAGGAAGGACTTGATATCCACAGGCTTGGGCACCGTAAGCTGAACTTTGGTGCTCTCTTCACGTTCACGCTCTTCGGCGATAATGTCATTGCAGAGCTCGATGCACTCGTCGCAGATGTACACACCTGGACCGGCAATCAACTTTTTGACTTCTTTTTGACTCTTACCGCAAAAGCTACAGCAAAGAGCTCCGTACCCGGCTTTGTCCTTTGTCGTCATCCCACTTTACCTTTTCGGTTTTCGACCACGTGATCCACCAAGCCAAACTCTTTGGACTCCTCTGCCGTCATGTACTTGTCTCGGTCCATGGCCGCAGTCAGAGTGTCGAAGTCGTGACCTGTATGGCGCATATAGATCTCTGTCAATCGACGCTTAGTCGCAATCATCTCTCTTGCATGAATTTCAATGTCACTCACTTGGCCTGAGAGTCCACCGCCCGAAATCAACGGCTGATGGATCATAGTTTTGGAGTGCGGCAAGATGTAGCGCTTTCCCTTGGCACCCGCAGTCAATAAGAGCGATCCCATACTTGCTGCCATCCCAATGCAATATGTGCTCACATCGCATTTCACAAACTGCATAATGTCATAAATCGCCAACCCGGCAGAAACGCTGCCACCTGGCGAATTGATGTAAATCTGTATGTCGCGATCCGGATTTTCCATTTCAAGAAAGAACATTTGTGCAATCACCACATTGGCCACGTCGTCGTTGATGGGAGTGCCAAGCAAAATGATTCGCTCTTTGAGTAGCCTCGAATAGATATCGTAGCTTCGCTCACCCCGAGAAGTCTGTTCGACTACGATTGGAACTAAATTCATTTTCACAGAATCTCCCCTGTTATGCTGCACATACCCAGTATGGGGCTTGTGATCAGGCTGACAAGGTCTTCTCGGGAAATTCAGACTCAAACTAGAGACCTTAGAATTTCTCTTTCACCAGGTAATACGGTGTGCTAGAACCGCTGGTCAAAAGGCGGTCTTTATGAAAATCAATTTACTCAAGTTGTCTGGCGCAAAACTCTCGACTTTGGTGGTGTTTGCCGGTTTCGATACTAAGGCCAAAAAGCCCGTTACTGGCAAGTTGCCTGCAGAGCTGGCCAAATGTCTGGCTGATCTGGCCGTTGATGAAACTTTTTTGGGCAACAAAAAGGAAGTTTGCTTTTTGAGATCTGCGGACCTGGCAGGGTTTCAAAATATTTTGTGGATTGGTCTAGGTCCAGCTTCCGATATCAACGAAGAGACGATTAGGTCTGCATCGAGCACCGTGTTGGCGTCGCTCAAAGCCGCGAAAGTCAAAAGTGCCGGAGTGTGGCTCGAAACAGCTGGTAAGTTTGTAAATATCGCGAAATCGGCGGGAGCTCTAACTGAAGGGCTCATGTTGAGCGCGTACGAATTCGACGAACTCAAATCAAAACCTAAAGAGAAAAAACCAGCCGCACTTGAACAGATCAGCCTATTGACGTCGGCTGAAGCCAGTAATCCAGTTGCCCAAGCCGTTGCGCGCTCGCAGATTTTGGCGGAAGCGCAGAATTTTGCACGAAGGCTTGGCGATCTGCCAGGAAGCCACCTAACTCCCACAATGCTTGCAAAAGAGGCCACCGATATCGCCAAAGGCACAAAGATCAAAGTGACCGTATGGGACAAAGCTCGCATCAAAAAAGAGCGCATGGGTGGACTACTTGCGGTCGCGGCTGGAAGCAGCGAGGAGCCAAGATTTATAATCATGGAATACAAAGGCGCTCCGGCCAATAAAAAGCCCGTTTGCTTTGTCGGCAAAGGCCTCACATTTGACTCGGGCGGGATCAGCATCAAACCCTCACAGTCGATGGAAGAGATGAAGTATGATATGTGCGGCGGTTCAACGGTTATCGCGACCATTTATGCCCTCGCCAAACTCAAAGCCAAAGTGAATGTGATTGTGTTGATCCCTTCAACCGAAAACATGCCAGGACCTGCTGCGACCAAACCTGGTGATGTGTATGTCGCACGCAATGGCAAAACGGTTGAGGTTCACAATACTGACGCTGAAGGGCGATTGATACTCGGCGAAGCGCTTGTTTATGGAAGCGAACAAAAACCCGTGGCCATGTTCGATGCCGCCACACTCACTGGCGCTATTTTGATTTCTCTAGGCAACACTCACACCGGCGTGTTCACGAGAGACGCCAAACTGCGATCGAGAATTCAAAAAGCCGCAGACGCCACTGGAGAATTGGTTTGGGCACTTCCACTCACAGATTTTCACCGTGACGACATGAAAGGCACGCATGCCGATCTCTGTAATATTTCAGGCAATAGACTGGGCGGAAGCTCGACAGCGGCAGCCTTCTTAGAAGAATTTGTCGGCGAAGGTGTATCTTGGGCCCACTTTGACATTGCGGGAACCGCTTGGAACGTGAACTCGAGATTTCCGTATTGTCCTCGAAAAAGTGCGTCGGGGATTATGGTGCGAACGTTCGTTGAACTTGCAGAATCTTATTTTTAAGGTCTCGTAACGTTTTTCCAGTTAAAAGATATTTGTTTGGCGCCATTGTGGCGCCATTTTTCGGCCGAGATACTCAAGGTGAGACTCGGTTCACGAGTACTAAGCAGCCGCACCGACTTCAGAACCCATTGTTCTGGCCACACGTACGTCAAATCCGAGAGTCCGATTAACATCGATTGTGGATCTGTGATCTGTATCTCTGTGTCTCTACGGCGATTTCCAACCTGCTCACGAATGTCCTGAATAGGAATGGATATATCGGCAAGACGCCCCATGCTGTGCGAAGCTCGACATGGGACAGCCACCAGCAGTCTCGGTGAATGGCCACTCTCACTGATTCCCAGACCCTCAAAAACAATTTCAATTTGATCAAAGGTTCCGGGTTGCCCAAACGTTCCACAAGCGAACCTCCTCATACCGTCACGCTCTTTATGCAAGGGATGCCCCAAGCGAACATTTAAAAAACCATCCTTTGAGGTCATCGTGGCATCGCCCAACATCTGATCCTCGATTGGCAATTTCAACGCCCGGGCTGGAACGGCCGCATAGTCTTTGAGCGTACGCACTGAGGCCGGAGCCCGCCATTCTCCGACATAGACATAAACCAAACTATGCCACGAACCCAGCGCGACCTTGTAACCTAGCAAAAGGCCCAGAGTAAAGAGAATGAATCTATAGATGCTCATACGCCAAGCTCATCGGGTTATAAACGCAATTACATAAAGACGTTTCAAATTGAGGCGATTATTGCAAAAGTGATTCTAGATAAGAGTGAAATTCGTGATCTCGAAATCTCAACCGCTCGGGGTCACTCAAATACATGGCGATAGAATCAACAACATAGGTATCTATCGAACTGAACTCTGGGCGGTCAATCTCTGGCCACTCCCCACCGAGTGGCTCACCGTCGTTATTTTTCGGAAAATTCAAGAGTTGATAACGATTAAAAAGAATTTCAATACCTGACCACGCGGACCTATCTCGCAAGACCATATCGAGAACACGATTCGCCAAGCCCCTATTGAAATTCTCAAGCCTGGACCCATGAGAAGGCAACAGAAGGCGGCCCCAGAAAAAGCTATACTTGGAATCGGTCATTGAAGTTGAAAATTCAACCTTCACCCGCAGCAGATTATAAATTTTCGGATTCCGCGAAAAGCCCGCGCGAAGTTCTGCCAACTCGGATTCACTAAGACCGTGCGGCCGTCTAAATCGCGCTCGAAACCACTCATCAAATTCGACCTGAGGACCCCTAAGACTCATAGGTCTTGCCGCAAATGGCAGCTCACGACCACGCAGAATCTGCTGCAGCGGCAGAGTCTTGATCGACGCGAGCGCGGGGGAGGTAAGGCCATAAAGGGGGTCCAATAAAATCGTGTTTACACCGTCACGTACTTCTGCATGAGCCATACGTGGACGCCAAAACTCTCGCCCTACAGGCCACTGTTTCGTCGCTTTGTGGATATGATCCCAATACATGTACTCCGTCTCATAAGCGTATACCTCGGTGAGATAGAGAAAAAACTCCCGATTTAAGAAAAACCGTCCGTTCTCGATTTTGCGAAGAAAGTGATCTGGCAAGATCTTAGAAAGTGGGTCTAAGTTCGAAAAGAAAAATCGATGAAATCTGACGTGCGCAAGTTCATGAATCAAAACTCCCAGTTTCCAAACTGGCTCTTCTAGATCGCCCAAAAATACAAGATCCGCGAAATTATGGCTCGGGCCTTTTGTCTCCCGCAGATGGTGAAGTGCAATGGACGCCTTCTCACCCGGCCTCGACACTTTACCTGTGGACACTAAGGACACGCTGTTCATCTGATCCACATTCGTAGGGGCCATGCCTCCGACTTTCTCTGGGAGATCGAGAGCCTTTTTGAGTTCATTTGAAAATTCGACGATCTCAAGATTCGCATTCTTCAATGCACGCGTAACGATTTGACGAACCCTCGGGTGCGTGTCGCTCAAAACCTCTTGAACATTGAAATTTTTGGTCGAAAAAGAATCAAGGACTTCGTTTAAGGGCTGTGCCTGCTCAACGGCCAAAAGCAATTTCGCACATCCCTCTTTTAGGGATTCATCAGCCCCTGCCGACGAGAGCCAGACACTCAATGAAAGCCAAAGAACCCAGCGAAAAACCGTACGACTCGTTGTACTCATTGTAAAGTGCTCGAATCACCAAAGAGTTTTTCGATGGCCTCATTGAGCCACACAAGGCTTCGCTGATTGCGCTCGAGCCTCGTCAAGTAAGACCATGAACTTGGAATGACTTGATTTGCATGGCCTTGATTCCATGGCCGAGATTCATCAAAAAGCTCATACTTCAATTGACTGACAATGGTGTCTCGCCAAATCTTTTTCTTGGCAAGCTGATCTTTGGACAGTTTCAGCTTAGACTTATTGGTCCAATAAACCAACTCGGCCACCGCAAATGAGTCCATGTGTTGAAAGGCATAGCCTATAATGTTCTTTAGGAAATCGCGCCTGGATTTCCCTTTTTCTTCAACGAGTATTTGATCTAACCGTCTGTAGAACTGGCGTATGTTGAATTCATAATGGGCAAGCGTTGAGCGCCCAAGTTTGGTCATGAAGCGATCCATGCTCCAAAACTCTGATTCCAACCGAAGTTCGTGAACTCGGGCGATCATATCGGACATCCGCTCTGCGCGCTCTAGCTCGCGACTATAAACAGCAAGAGTATTTAGAGAATCTTTAAAATGTGGAATCCGCAGAGGTAAAAACCCCAATCGCCAGTAGAGATGTAAGTCCTCTTCGTCAGAAAAATCTCTGACCGGCACGAGTAGCGCATATTTCATGGCCAAGGCCCAGCTTCTCTGGGCGACCTTTAACAACTGAATATTTTTGTCGACGCTCGCCTCGAAGTCCACACTTTGAAGAGCGGGCATCGACTGCCAAAACAATAACTTAGGGACTATCGAAAGTGTAGACTTCAGATCAACGCCGTCTTTTGATAAAAGCTCCACCAGCCGAGCCTTAATGACTTCGGGGTGCTCTATCGAAACTTTGGGCGATTGCGATAGAATCATGTAGCCACGATTCATCTTGGCTTTGTTCAACAGGTTGAATTCACCTAAAAGCTGATCAAGAAAGAACTTGAGGCGAACCGACTTTGCCAAGGTCGCATCTGGTCCATTCAATTGTAGCTCTCGCCTCAGCTCTCTGATCTCAGCCGCGCGCGCCGTCGCTAAACTGGGCCCGTGGATCGCATCGAAAAGCAGAATCTCACATCCACTATCATCTTCGGCCGCCATGCCCCGTGGGCAGGCAAAAAGAGCCAACAAGCTAAACCCAAAGAGGGCGCAAAAAGCGAACACGTGACAATTAAAGGCACCCCTCAATAGGGTCCACCGCCCATTCAAAGCCAACTGACTTAGCACCGTCGCCTCGTTTCAATTTACACAATAGATTCACAGACTTTAAGGCAAAGACCGTGCCTAACAACCAGGGCCTTGATAGCCGCGAAATTTGACTTCGAGCTCCTGCGCCTCTTTAGCCACCGACAAAAAAGCAAGGCGAGCGATCCAACCATATGCATTTTCCATTGGGCAACCCGCAATGCGAATCTGTAGGTCGGCCACACAAAGTCTTTTAAATACGGCGCCCGGCGAATTCAAACTCTCGTCTTGTGCCTTTTCGCCATGTGCGCGCAAAAATCCTCCGGCCAATTGACAACCTATCATGTACATAACGGGCTCAGCGGTTTGCCCATCGGCCAAAGTCGTCGTCGGTATTCCCTCTTGAATCAAAACCTCATTCACCTCGCGGCCACCTTTGGCCGCCTTCATTTTTTTGCGAGTCTTGTTGTTCCAGCTTAAAATTTCTTCGGGGGAATCGACCTTCACCACTCCGAGGCCATAGGTGCCCGCATTGTTTTTAACAAAGGCAAAGGGTTCGCGCTCAACTTTTTGCTCGCGATATCTCGCGCGCAAGCGATCAAGGGTTAAAGCCACTTGTTCGGCCAACTTTTCACGGCTCGATTCATCATCAATATCAAAATCGCCGAACATTTCGCTCTCGACCGTGAGAATCCATGGGTCGAGCTCTAAGGTGTTGCAAAACTGAGTAGCCAGATCGTTGTAGACCTTGAAAAAGCGATCTTTGCGGCGGCGATACCAACCGAGCTCGCGCGGGGGGTTCATGGGCGTCTCCAAATCACGCGACCAATCTTCGTAAGCCAAACTAAAATCGTTGTTCGATACAATCAGATCTGGCAAAAACCCGTCGACATCGACACCTGAACCCACGCGTTTGGCCGAATGCACCCGAACTTCTGCGCCTGAGGCGCTGATCAGGTTCAACGGCTCGGGCAACTCTCGAGGCATCGCAATTCGCACCTCTCGTCCCGCACCCTCTAAGATGATTTTGAGGGCCAAAACATTGTCCCAATAGTAGGGATTGTTCGTGTGCTCTTCGGATAAAAGCAAAACTTTTTTGACGTTGGGATAGTGAGACTCCAAATACAGTTTCGCCACGTCTTGTGAATTGTCTCTATCGGCCAAACAAATATTATTGAATCCTGCCGGAAAAATATTGGCGTCAATTGGAGCCAACTTGAACCCCGCATCACGCAAGTCAAAACTCGAATAAATCGGAAAGGCCAGACCTGACCTGGCCGAGTCAAACCAAGTCTGAAGGTCGCTCGACTTTGCAAGTATGCGCTTATGTAGAAGATCGAGATTCATGAATTAAAATGGCTCCCCCGACCACGGCTCCCGGAATCACGAGCAGCGTAAGTCCGGGCACCAGCAATGTCAATCCGAGGCCTGTGGCGGCCCCTAGCCATTGTCGCCCATTTCTTCTTTGATAGGACAGCCGCTCGCGAAAACGCCAGCCCATCGCTTCGAAAGAGTAATCCATACAGTCAAAGGACATGATTAAGAGAGCCCCGAACATCGAAACAAAACCGAGACCCGGGATGAAGGAAGCCCCAAAAAGCAAAACTGCCAAGATCAAAAATAGAAAAGATTTTACCAATCCAACTCGAACCATTTGCAGGTTGAATCTCACCCATTCCCCCATTTTGAGCTGTGTTTGTGTTTTGCTCCCGAGTTTAAGCAAAACACGTTCACTCAATACCGCATAAAATGGAATCGCCACAATGGATTGAACAACGTAGGCCAAATAGGTGGCCGCAACACTCATGAGCGCCCCGGCTACGATCAAGGTCGGCCAATAGAGCCAGGCGAACCACCAACTGTCTGGCGACCCCAAAAAATAAAGAACGGCGCCATTCACCCAAACCGCCATGTTCGAAAAAAAGTAGACCAACCCAAAAACAAGCAGGCTCAACGAAATCGCAAGCGGAGCGATAGCCAAAACCAATAGGGATCTATTCTTTAACAAGTAGCTCCAGCCTCGCCACCAAAAAGAGACACCTCTTAAAAACGGACTCATGGTTTGATTCGCCCTTCGCGCTTGAGGCCCTCGCGCTTTTTCGCTTCTGGGGTAAGCGCCGGCGACACGTCGACGCGCGCTAGCTCAGTCTCGATTTTGCGCTCAACAGTGGCCAACTCCTCAAAGAGCGCTTTGGACTCTGCATTGGCATTAGGCAATTGCAGTCTTTTGAGTTCATTTATCGTCTGGAGTCCGCGAGTGTAAAACTTGCGCTTTTCATTTTCACCCGCAAACTCAAAGCGCCAAAGATTGTCATAAGCCAATGACAAATCCGAAAGCGCACGCTTGGACCACACGGGATGACCCAATTCAATCGCCTGCAAAAGATGGGGTTGCTGTAGCGACAATCCTTGCAAATAGGTCGCAATCGGCACTCGAGCTTCTCTTTGAGCCGGACTGAGCTGTCCCATAAAATATAAGGTTCGGCTCAGCGTCTCGCCTTGCGCATGACCCGACTGTTTGGCCACGATCTTTTTGAGCGCCTGACTTGCAAGATTAAAATACTCCAAAGATTTTTTGCGATTTCCGACCCGAGCGTAGGCCGCGGCCAAGCGCGCTGGAA
>JBGSQJ010000291.1:0-1830 GCA_041738165.1 Bdellovibrionales bacterium | reverse complement strand
CGTCGATGGGCCATGAATCACTGAGCCCGTCACGCTCTCCAGCCTTAAACTCACTGTTTTTCATTCTTAGGCTCACGCCTTGCCATAAAAGTGTTCGGCCCCCAAACGCCCAAGCATGGCTCCAGTGAAATCCACTCTCTTTGTGATTGAAATGCAAATCTTCTTCGGTAGCGAAAAGGGGAGCGGTTTGGGGGTTATATACATAACTGCTTTTTTGGTAAGTTTGTGGCCGGATTGGATTTTTTGTGGTCGAACTTTCGGTGGAAATAGCCAGTGGGTCAGGGCCCGCATCGAGCAGCAAAACTGAAATTTTCCACTGGCTGGTCAAATAAGCAGCCAAAGAACCCGCGGCGCCCCCTCCAACTATGACCAGGTCAAAATGGCCGCGTGGCTCGCTCACTGGTCAAACCTTTTGCAAAATAAAAAATGGAGCCTTGTTTGGCCTGACGTGGTGGTTGGCCCGAATGTCATTTGTGATTCCATCATGAAAAAGGCGAGCGTTCTTTAGGTTACCTAGGTGAGTTTCAAAATCATGACCGAAAATTTTCAAATGGTCCTCTTGGTGAAATTTTTCAAGCCGAGCTTGATCGCTCGCTTCGAATTCTCCGCCTTCAAGAGTTTCGGTTTCGAGAAATGGGCCAGGAACAGAAAAAATCATGTACCCATTGGGACTTAAGAGCGAAAGCATGAACTCGAGATGGTCTTTGTAATGCCCCGGTATGTGTTCAAGCACATGATTGTGAAGAATCACATCAAAATACTCTTCAGGGAAGACCGAGTAGCTGTCTGGAAAAGACAGCTTCATCACCTTTGCATGGGGATACTTCACTGGGCGAGGGTCTGCTAGGATGTACCCGCCGCCAAAGGTCGAACTCAAAAATTTATAAAATGGAAATTCCGGAGCCAGGTGCAGGCAGCGAGCTCCCGAATCGGCCAATGGCCCAAGCCACTTTTTATACAAATGATAGGCGATTCGGTGCCGGGCTTTGCCGCCGCAGACATCGCATTTTTCGTTTGGACGCCCTTTGTACGGCTCAAGTTTACCGGTTTCACAAATTGTGCATCTGATACCATCAGCCATAGGCTGGTTGTAGCACGAGCAGATCTAAGTGCCAGAGGTTAGCTAATGAGATGGGCTGATTTGCAAGATTTACTCAATCTTCCAGTGCATTCAAAGACAGTTCGCTATCTTTGATTTTCTTCATTGAAATTTTGCTTACCGTCATTGTGGTTTTTCGGTTGTCTTGGACATTTTGCACAAGAACTTTTTGCGCTCGCCAAAAGCCCTTTCCAACTTCCTTGTAATCTTTGAACTGAGCTTTTTTAAGCAAAGCGCCGTCGTGATCGAAGTATTCAACATTTTCGATCACGTAATTGGGAAGGCCAATGTGAGTGAGCACGCGCCCGTAGGTGGCATCGGATTTTGGCTTTGCCACGCTCTCAACTACGATTTCGGTTTTATCTTGTGACTTCACCTTGTTGTTGTAATCTCTATAGGTCGAGGCTCTCAGGTCCTCGTAAGCAATCTCAGAATCTAAAAACTTCCCTTTTTTATTTGAACCGAGAATTCGGCGCTTCTTTTTTTCGGATGGCAAGTAAAGCCATTGGTCTTCTTCGCTGCCTTTGCTGACTGTGAGCAGAGCCAAACCCTCAAGGTCGCTCGGCTTTTGCAAACGGATTAAAGCTCTCGCTTCGCGTCCGCTTTTCCGTATGAGCGTGAGAGTGCGCTCTTTCTTGCTCCCATCACTTTCTTCGATCACCATTTTTAGAGTCGCTTGCTCTTGCGGAGGTGACGAGCTCTTTTGCACGTTCTTTAAAATTTGCCGAGCT
>JBGSQJ010000288.1:0-4748 GCA_041738165.1 Bdellovibrionales bacterium | reverse complement strand
GACAAATGCCTATCCGGGCGACGCCAATACGAAGTTGATCGAATATTCGGAAGTTAAATCATCTAAAGTAAAAAAGACACTTGAATCAGTGGATCTCCCTTTCGAAAAGGGTGATGGCTACTACGACGTCATAAAATCTGCTCTGTACATGGTCTTCAATCAAAAAGGTAAGCTAATTGGTTTTATGGAAGCTGCACTCCTAAGCTACACCGAAGATCCTGATCTGTATTTGGTTGCCGCTTTTGTCAATACCCGCGGAGTTCGACAAGGTGATGTTCACAATCTCAATGTGTACACAGGTTATAAGGACGAGGAGCTAAAAGCTCTGCCAATAGAGTTGCAACCGTAATAGTCAGCTGATGAGGCTTTAGGCGATCGAACGTCGCCTGAATTCTTCTGGTTGGGCACTGAAGTTGCAATGACCAACACTATGAAATTAAAATTCAGGCTACCAAAAGCTATCTGTGCTGTTCTTTCTCAATTCGAGACAAAAGAGTCTGTCGGGATCTATAGAGCGAAATGGCTTTTTGCTTTGACTGTTTTTCTGAGTCAAAACGTATGGGCCCAGAGTGTGGATGAGTCCATCCACGTCAATGTGGTCGACGTAGTACCTTGCGATCCGAGTCGGCCGAACTATGAGAGCTGTAATTCGTATTCTCATTGCAACAAAGACCTAGACCTAATCACTCTACGTTACTCGCGGTTTTTGCAAGTCAGAAAAAGAGTGGGGCGGACCAATAGGATTCAGTCGTTTAACCAAATATTGAAAGAATACCCCATGAAGTACCACACCAACACAAATTTGAATGAAAAAGATTTGAAACTATTGAGCGAGCTTTCAGAGGAGGTTGTTGACCATGGAAAATATGGAGACTTTGATTCTTCCAAGTGGAACGGCAACCTGCGCGCCAAGGCCCTGATCCAAAGTATGGACGAGCTTTTTGATATCTATCTTGACGCCTTGGCCGCGAAAAAATTTTCTAAGTGGCAAGAGTGCAAGATTTTGTCGAACAAGGCTGGCATGTCTACTGTGCTCGGGGGCGCCACAGTCGTCGCGAGTTTGCCGGTGACCGTGACGGCCTCGAAATTGTCTCAACTTCAACGTGATCAAAAACTTCTCGCGGAAATCAATCGTCTAAATGTTCTTCTGATACAAAGTCCGTGGAACGCATCGTTGCCCGGAGGTTACGGCGGGGCAAGTTCGCCATCTATAGATGAAGCCAATCAATAGGAACTAGCGATCAGTTTTTAATAAACAGCTAAACTTCTTTTATTACGTCAAAGCCCTTTAGGCTTCCGACAACGGCGTATCCAATCACGGTCGACTTTGCATTCATGTGTTTGATTTTTTCTGCAATGGCTTGCAAAGTCGCTCCTGATCCAACTGCGTCGTCAATCACCAATACCCTTTTTGCCAGTAGCTTGCTGCCCGTTAGAAAAATTGTTTTTTCGGCATTTTCGATGCGCTCTTCGAGTTTCGTCAAAGTTTTTTGAGCGATAGGGATGTCGCCACTATAAGCTTTGGTGATTGCAACCTCAGGCAAGTGCAGATCTACGCGTGAGCGAAACTCCCTAAGAAACTGAATGGCTCTTGGCAGCGAATGTGGAGCCCAGGCCACGGCATCGATTTTTTCGAGCGCGATCATTTTTTTAAGAGCCGGGAGGCACTGATCGGCAACTTCCCGAATTAGTTTTTTATCTTGGGCTTGCTTTCCGTGCAGCACGAGCTGGCCCAAGTTCGTTTTTCCAAATTTGGGAAGACTATAAAAGTCAGCGTAATAGACTCGGGTTAGAACCGAGCGTTCAAACGTGCTATTGAACTTTTCTGAGGCTTCAATTAATCCGAGCTTGGCGTTAAAAAAACCATCCCATTTTGTTCTAACCGCCACGTACTGTGCCGCGAGCTCGTTTAAGCGAAAGTCTTGCTTAGTTGAGACGGCCCATTGTTGAAAGCCCTCAAAGCCCCGCAGAATCTGCCCCTGTGGATTGACGTACATGTATTTATCTTCGAGAAATTCGGCGTTTTGGCTATCGATCTTACCTAGATTTTGTGGTGCTAGCGTATTCGGGGCGGCCAACACATAAAAGACGTGTGGAGCTTTGCCTACTTTTTGTAGGTCAGAGCGCTCAACCAATTGCTTGAGATGGCGATGGAGCGCTTGATGGCTGATACCTAGAAAATCTTGAAGTTCATTGGGCGAGGCTTTTTTATTTTTAGTAATAAAATCAATAATTTGAGATTTAGTCTGGGTCTTCATAGTTTATAGTTTACAGTAAACTATAAACTATAGCAATGGGGCCAGACCTTGCGCGCGGGGTGTAGCGAGCCCATTGCTTTTCGGGCTCGGGTCTAGGTAAATGACGATGAACCTATTGAATGCAGGCAAACCATGACAATACATGAAAAAGCCGCTGTTGGATTTGAACGTGCCGGTGACTCTTACGAGCGCGGCCGCCCTGAGTATCCCCAAGAGGCCATCGAATTTTTGATCAACACACTTCAAATCGGCACGGCTTCAAGCGTTTTGGATTTAGGTGCTGGCACAGGCAAGTTCACTAAGCTTTTGGCTCAGTCTAAAGCAAAAATAGCCGCGGTTGAGCCCGTTGAAGGAATGCGAAAGAAATTTCAGTCGCTCTATCCAGATATCGAAGCGCTGAAAGGTTCTGCTGAGAATATCCCGGTCGAGAATAGCTCGGCGGATGTGGTAGTGGCCGCGCAGGCCTTTCATTGGTTCAATGGACCTCAGGCACTTAGTGAAATTCACCGCGCGCTTAAGCCAGGCGGAAAACTAGGTCTTATCTGGAATGCTCGCGATGAATCTTTGGCGTGGATTGCCGAGCTTACCAGAATCATCGACCCACTCGAGGGCGGTGCTCCCAGATACAAAACTATGAATTGGAAGAAGTGTTTTGAGGATACGAAACTCTTCTCACCGCTTCAGCTTAAGCATTTTTCATACACTCAAACGGGCACAATTGAGACGGTGGTCGACCGAATAGCGTCCATCAGCTTTATATCAGCCCTTGCTGAGTCTCAAAAGCAGCAGGTCTTGCAACGGGTTCGCACCCTTGTGCAAACTCACCCAGATACCAAGAGTCAGTCTGAAATAAAGCTACCCTACCGAACAGATGTATTTTGGTGCAAAAAAATATGACGCCGATGAGGCCACAGTTTTAGCCGCCGTTATCGACGATGAACTCATTTCAAAGGTCCCCTCTTCAGGTGCCATATACGCGTTTTGACTTGGTATGGGGATTGTATACTCGTACGTCGACCGCCTTCGAAGGAGTAACCATGTCGATTCGAACCTGTTCACTTTTAGCCCACTTGGTTTTAATTCTAGCCATCAGCCCCACCTTGGCATCAGCCGATTGGGTCAGTTTCTTTGGGGTGAAATTTTGTAGCAGTGACGGTATGAAGCGAGAAGACACCAAGTGGGTGGAGCAGACGGCCGGCTCGCTCAACGGCCGGAAATTCGAGTTCACACATGCTGTCTACGAGGACAATTCTCGGCGTATGGATTACACCTTAGAAGACTACCAGTCCTTGTACCCCGCTGAGCAGACTTCCAACGGCGAACAAATCGTGACGCCGTACACGATCGAATTTGCTACCGGCGAGAAAGTACGGCTCAATGAAAAGTGGGACGTGAACTACGAACTCGTTGGCTGCGATGGCGGAAACCTGACCGTGGATAACGTGGTCAATCAACAGGATCACAGCCGCTTTTCTGGCGCAGTGGAGGTCGTGGGGTCTTCGCTTCAGTTCTGTAGCGGTTCATGCAACGGAACGCTTAAAGCGGGTGAGTTCAAAACGACTTTGTATTACCGCGAGGTCCGTTAGTTCAGATCCCTCTGCGCTCCCTAATTTTTCGCCTTCCCCTGCTCGCGCTGGGTTTCTTTACGGTCCTGTTTAAGTTTTCGAACTATAACAAACAGAAACTAGAGATCTCGTATAGAGATGACTGTCGTCAATAGCGATAAAATTTAAAAAATCCGATTTGTATTCTGATTGATGCTCTGTAAAAGCTTGTTGAAATCATAAGCGGGCCGCTAACATCTTCTTGAGTGCGGGTCACTCCCCAGCTAATCTTTTAGTCATGACTTGGGTCTCTACGATTTTACTTTTGACGATTTCAAATGTTTTTATGACCTTTGCTTGGTACGGCCATTTGAAGAACATGAACAATCGGCCGCTCTTGATTGCGATTGCGGTCAGCTGGGGTATTGCCTTTTTCGAATATTGTTTTCAGGTTCCAGCCAACAGAATAGGGTATGGGCACTTTTCGTTGCCGCAACTCAAAATCATTCAAGAGGTCATCACCCTTGTAGTCTTTGTAGGCTTTGCCGTTCTCTACATGGGCGTGCGCCCGAGTTGGAATTTTTTATGGGCGAGCTTTTGCCTAGTGGGAGCCGTTTTCTTTATCTTTAGAGATGGCGCCTAGACCACAAAAGTAAGGAGTGAAAAGTGACCATAAAGAAAGTGGCAAATCACTTTGCGAGCGCAGGATTTAGTTTCAAATGACATTAAAGACAAAACCATTTAAGACATTTGATCATTTTTACGATTGGCTTTTGAAGAACCACGCCAAAAGCGAAGGCCTTTGGCTAAAGTTTTATAAAAAATCCTCAAAGGTTCAGTCGATCACTTGGGATGAAGCGGTAGAGGTAGCCCTTTGTTTTGGCTGGATCGACAGCCAAAAAATGAGCCTAGATGAGAATTCCTATCTGCAAAGATATACGCCGCG
>JBGSQJ010000388.1:0-5616 GCA_041738165.1 Bdellovibrionales bacterium | reverse complement strand
ACTCAAGCAGTACGAAATGCAGCAGGATTTTTCGCCAGAAAAATATGGATGCATGCGTTACTTCATTGGTGACGTGCGAGACAAAGAGCGATTGAATCAAGCGTTTAATGGGGTCGACTACGTAGTTCATGCGGCCGCTATGAAGCAAGTGCCGACAGCCGAATACAATCCCTTTGAATGTATTAAAACGAATATAATGGGTGCGCAAAATGTCATCGAGGCAGCGACTCACAACAAGGTCAAAAAGGTCGTTGCTCTTTCAACCGACAAGGCCGCGAATCCAATTAACTTATATGGAGCCACAAAGCTGGCATCCGACAAAATTTTTGTTGCGGGTAATCATCTAAGTTCGGCTTCTGGGTGCAGGTTCAGCGTTGTTCGCTACGGCAACGTGATGGGAAGCCGAGGAAGTGTAATCCCATTCTTCAAAAAACTTTTGGCCGAAGGCAAAACGCGGCTTCCAGTGACAGACTCTGAAATGACAAGATTTTGGATCACTCTCGACCACGGCGTAGACTTTGTACTGAACTCATTTGAGTTCATGAGCGGTGGAGAAATCTTCGTGCCCAAAATTCCAAGTATGAAGATCATTGATCTCGCTAGGGCCATGGCGCCTCATTGTGAAATCGATTTGGTGGGAATTCGGCCTGGCGAGAAGCTCCACGAAGTGATGGTGCCCATGGATGAGGCCAGAAAGACGGTTGAGTTTGACCAGTTTTATGTCATTCAACCGGCCTTCAACTGGTGGGATCCTAATGTGTACTCGGAAAAGCGTGGTGGGCGACCAGTTCCCGTGGATTTTGAGTATAGCTCAAATATGAATGAACTTTGGATTACCGGTGAAGATTTAAGGGCGTTTCTTGACAATCCTAAAACCGGACAGCTTCACCGGGTCTCTTAAATTGGCCCATCGGCACCTCTTTTTTTTGACTGGCCTTTGGGTCAGTCTGATTTCATTCACTGCTTTTGGCGCCGAATTTGAACAAATGCTAAAAGACGTCCCAAAAGGCGGCACTCTGCATTTGTCTGGTCCCAAGGTTTATGAAGTTAAAAAAAATATAAGCTTACCGCGCAATTTGGCTGTGAAATTCGAAAACGGTGCGGTGCTCGCTCCCAGCGAAGGCGTGCGAGTCAAAATATTGGGGCCCATTGAAGCGGGAATTTTCCAGATTTTTTCAGGCGCCGGGCAAATTGAGCTCGGGCCTTCGTGCTGCCGAGAAGTTTATCCTCAATGGTGGGGCGCGAATGACAATGGCAAAGAAGCCGATTCAACGACCAAGGCTCTGCAGTCGGCTCTCGATTCAGGCCACAGAGTTTACATTCCTCCGGGCACCTATTTGAGTAACAAAGTCTCTCTCAGTAAACCTGGCGTCGTGGTTCAAGGTGCTGGCAAAGAGCAAAGTGTGCTGCTCTACAACGACCCACACAAGGGATCGTTCTTCAACTTGAACGCCTCATTTGTGAAACTCCAGGATCTTAAGATTCAAGGAAAGACGAGTGGAATTGGATCCGAAACCACCGGTGTTCTGTTTGAAAAAGCGACGCGAAGCCAGTTGAACAATATTCGAATTCAGAATTTTAGTTACGGAGTTCGCCTTTTCACCGCATGGGGAAACAATGTCAGTCATTGCTACATCTACCAAAACCCACGGGCCGGCATATATCTAGAAAGTGGAGCTCATGCTTTTTCTGTGACAGACGGAACAGAAATTGCGGGCTCAGCTTTTGGCTTGTTCTTAGGGCGCTTTCGCAACGACCCCTTTGATGTGGACTATTCTTTTAGGCGCGTGGCCGGTCAGATGGTCTCGGTGTCCGATAGTATCATCGAGGGTATTCACGCCGTCGATGGCAAAAACTGTAAAAAATGTGTAGGCGGAGTTGGCGTGTATTCGAGCCCAGGAGCTAAGGGGATCAATATTTCGAGTACCTACTTCGAAGATCTAAAAGTGGCCTACCAGCTCGGCAGTGAGTTCACCAATGACGGGCTCACGCCGCAGACGGGCGTGGTCTTAAACCCCACATTCACTGGAAATTTTCTCTCAAACGTCACTTCGGCAATAAAAGTTGGACGCATACTGAACGGTGATTTTTCGAATAACTATGGGGCCGGTGTTCAAAACATGTTTGATACGGACGGTGCAAAGGTGTTTCAAGATATCGAGTATCGCGCAAACTCAGGATACAAATCTCTTTTTTCTAAACCGGGGAATGTTCCGGCAAAGTGATCGGGCATATAAAGTTATTTTAGGGCCTCGCGAATGTAAGCGGAGGCCGTATCCATGACCCAAACCACAATGGCAATCACGAGAATGATACAGCCGACTTCGCGCCACATGGCCTGCCCTTGATACTTGATGAGCAAAGTTCCAATTCCGCCGCCGCCGACAAGGCCAATCACCGTGGCCATTCTCACATTGATGTCCCAACGATAAATCGTAAAGGCGATATAAGGAAGGACGACCTGAGGAACAATGGCAAACCAAACTGTTTGAACAGTGCTTGCGCCCGTTGAACGAATGCCTTCGATTGGACCATCGCTCACGCCCTCTACAATTTCTGAATACTGTTTGGTCAGCGAGGCGATCGAGTGGATCAAAAGAGCGAGCATCCCGGCAAATGGCCCTACTCCGACCCACACTGTAAAGATGATCGCCCAGATCAACGGTTCAACTGAGCGCATGACATTCAGAAGTGTTCTTAGCGTCACATAGATCGCAAAGGCGACTGGATTGGTCATAATGTTCTTGGCGCAGACAAATGACAATAAAAAGGCAATGGGTATGGCGACGGCGGTTCCTAAAAAAGCAATAAAAATCGTCTCGAAGACTTCGATGATCGCGGTTGGCAAAAGATCGAAATTGGGATTGGCCAAATCAGAAAACAGGCGAATCGCGCCGCCAAGTCCATCTGGATCTGTCAATTCATAAATAGAAAATTGAGTGACTCTTAGGCTTACGAAAAATGTGAGTATTAGAGTCACCAACAAGTGAAGGCCCCAAAATGACTTTAAAAACGAAGTCTGCGCAAGTTCTAGCTTTCGAATTGGGTTTGAAAATAAAAATGCACCGACCGTTGAAACAGAAGTGGTGGACGACAAGATTTTCAAAGCCGCAAGCATAAATAAGAAAACACCCAAACAAATCAGTGAAAATGTGCTCATATAGCGAATGGCAAAATCTTTGTCGTAATCTCCGCTGACGAGGCCTATCGAACTGACAAACAAAAAAGCGACGTAACACAAAAGGGCCGCCGTGTAGGTAAAAAAGACGGCATCGAAAAATAATATTTTTGGGCTCGAGCTCTTAGTTGACATGAACTTCTTTTGCTCCCTCGCCGTAAATGCGGCCAAACCACGCCTCATCAATTTCTTTGGGGCTGCCTTGATAGACGATTTCACCGCCCTTAAGAGCGATCACGCGGGTCGCGTACTGCCGCACAAGACTCAAAAAGTGCAAATTGCAAACAATCGAAATACCTAGCTCTTTATTCACCTTGCTCAGATAGTCCATAACTGTGTGGCAGGTTGCCGGGTCAAGACTGGCCACGGGTTCATCGGCAAGCAGAACCTTTGGGTTTTGGCTCAGAGCCCTTGCGATCGCCACACGTTGTTGTTGCCCACCTGAGAGTTGGTCGGCACGGATGCCCGCCTTTTCACGAATGCCCACTAAGCCCAAATATCTAAGGGCCGTTTCACGGTCTTCTTTTGTGAACAAACCGAAAATGCTCTTTAAAGTGTTGGTAGAGCCCAATCTCCCCATGAGCACATTGCTGAGCACCGAGTGGCGTGGAATAAGATTGAAGTGTTGAAAGATCATGGCGATCTCTTTGCGCACATGGCGAATTTCGCTGCCCTTGACTTGATCAATTCTTCGGTTTTGAAACCAAATTTCGCCCGCACTCGGATCGTGTAGGCGATTCATGCAGCGAAGAAGGGTCGACTTGCCGGATCCGCTTAGACCAATGATGACCAAAAACTCGCCAGGTTCAACATCGAACGAAACATTGTTGAGCGCACGAACCCCATTGCTGTAGGTCTTAGAGAGATTTTTGATTGATAATATGGGTGAGCTCACTTGACGAGCTCAGAGGCCGATTTGCCAAGCGATTTTAAAATTTCGCGAGTGCTGTCATACTGCTCGTCCGTTGTCGGAATAAGCCCAGTGACTGAAGAGAGTTTTTGCAGAGTCTCTTGGCCTTCCGGAGTTTTTGCAAAGGCCACCAGTGCATCTGAAACTTTGGTCACCATTTCTTCAGGCAAATCCTTTCGAAAAACAATCGGGTCGTTGGGAATGGGGGTGGTGAGTTCAATGATTTTTATTTTCGCTTCCACGTCCGGGTACTGGGATTTCACCAGCCGCCTGGCGTCTTGAATCTCGTTATTGAAGGGCGGTGAATAGAACGTGGCTCCTGCATCCACTTGGCCTTGATAGATCATAGAGACGACATTGTCGTGCCTCATGGCAAACATGGTCTCTTTCGGTATGATTTTTCGATCTTTCAAAAGTTTCATTGGCAAGAGGTAGCCAGAGGTAGAGGCTGGGTCGACAAAGGCCACCTTTTTGCCATTGAGGTCTTCGAGTTTCTTGATCTTGCCCTCAGTTTTTGTGAGGAATTGAGCTTTGTACGTGGCTTCGCCGTGGCGAATGACTGTGAGTTTGGCTTTTACTCCGTAGCGGTCATGGGCAAGGATATAGCCGAAGGTGTTGATAGAGGCCACGTCAGCTCGGTTGGTGCCAAACGCTTCAACGACCGCGATGTAGCTTGGCGGTATAAGAATTTTATATTTGTATGGGGTTTCGGCCTCTAGATACTTCTGCAAAATTTTTGAGGTGTCTTCGACCACTTTGACATCGACTGAGGGAACGAAGAAAAATTTTATCGGATTTTCTTTGGTGCCGAGCTCAGCCCGTTTTCGAGTGCAGCCGCAAAACGCGATCAAAATGCAAAGAACCCAAATGCGACGAGACATGGACACTCCTAATGAAATTAAGATGTGGGAAAGATTCAACTAACAAAGATTGAGGGAGGCGCCAAGCAATCGTTATTGACGCAGTTCTTCAAGCCAGAGTTTCCAAGGCGAGGTGTCTTTTGGATACTGGAGAATTAGGGTGCGATTTAATTCCCACAGAGTGTTGCGAGAGGCGATGTCTTCGATATTGTACTGCAAGAAAATGCCTATTTTGCCGGCTTCAGTCCAGGCGTAGGCGATCACTTCCATTCTCGAATTGCCTTTGTCATTTTGGGCTCTTACGGGGATTTTTATGCGCCTGAGTAAGTTTTGAGTCTCGAGTGAGCCTGGGATGATTTGAACTTCACGCACGTCGCGCCAAGAGGCTGGAAGCTTTCCACTTTTTTCTAGCAATTGAACGTCCTCGTGCCATTGGCGTTCAAAGCGCTTAAATAGCGGACTATTTCGCGAGTTCCAATCATCCAGTAGCACGTAGCTCACAAGGGCCGTCGCCAGGCATAGCAAAAGGACGGGTAGTTTTTTTGTTAACGTATTCACAGCTCTATTGCACCTTGCCGACCTTGGATTTGTCACGAGCGGGTCTAGTAAAAGGCCCCAAATTGGGACATTTCTGTCTACTTTGTGGGCACTTGGGTAAATCGTTCAAT
>JBGSQJ010000194.1:0-4073 GCA_041738165.1 Bdellovibrionales bacterium | reverse complement strand
CTGAGCCGGCGCGGAAGAGTTACATCGGTGCGCAGCCTGCCGCTCGGTACGGTTCGATTGCTCACAAAGCTCGCCCTTCATCCCACTTACGAAGACATCGCAAAATTTGTTCGCACTCCCCTTTACAAATTGCGATTTGATATTTTAGGTCAAAAGCAACCTCCAGTGGATCTAATGGTGGGTACTGGCGGCAATTTGCGCGCCTTAGCGAGGCTTTGTTTTCGCTTAGGTTACAGCCGAACCAAGATGAGATTTTCTCGGGATCACCTTGAGGCTTTGGTTCAGCGCCTGTTTGCGCTCACAATGACTCAGAGAATGAAGCGATTTCAGCTCAAAAGGGACCGAGCCGACGTGATTCTCCCCGCCGCTGTTGTGACTCTCGAAATGCTTAGAATATTTGAAATTCAAGAAGTGATCGCGCCCAATGTGGGACTCAAAAATGGTTTGTTTTGGGATTCGATCGAACGCTCAGGCAACGCCTAAGATCTGCCTAATTTCTCGTATTAACGTCTCTGACTTTGGCACTCCATCCGGATAGAGCAACGACTTCTTAACAACCTCAGATCGGTGCTTTTGAAGCCACGCCACTAGGCCCACGGCATCACCTGCCGCAACAATATGAAGATCCACTAGTCCAATGCTCGAAATAAAAACAGCGAGGTCTTCAGCGAAATTCTCATCACTCAAAACCCGCTTGTCGAGGCTCGCTTCACTCCACCCCACTGTCACAACTCGCCCGCCAAGTCGCGGCTGAACCCTGATGTCTCCAAGTACGTCGACCCAATAAACCTCGGTCATATTTGAAGGCTGAAGCAACAGAAGATCAAAACTCACAGGAGAGTAGTCTATCGAATAAGGAAGAGTTCGGTTGCCATACTGAAAGATCGCCATGGTGCTAGACTTATTCTCTATCAGGGCGGTTTCATAGGTCAAATCGATTGACCCAGCAGGACAACCAGAATTAAATTTTTGCATCACCCCTAAACCGTTCACGGGAGTTTTTTAAATCCATGTCTGACTCTATCTTGCCCAAGACATATCAAGCCGCCCTTCCCCAGGATCGCATCGTGGTGACCCACAAGCCCGAAGGTGATGATGTGGTTCCCCTAGACGTTGTCTTTGTAGGCGCGGGGCCAGCGGGCCTGTGCGGAGCTATCGAATTGGCTCGCCTAGTTAAGCAAGATGGGCAAATGCAGGTTGAAATTGGAGTCCTTGAAAAAGCTGGTAGTCTAGGCGGTCACACGCTTTCGGGCGCCGTGATTAATCCTAGTTCACTCAGAGAGCTGTTTCCTGATTTACAAGATAAAGACTTTCCGTTTCGACGGCCCGTCACCGAAGAACGAGTATTTCTTATGTCTGAAACGGGCAAGATGAGAATCCCAACGCCTCCGACAATGAAAAATCACGGCTATTACGTGGCCTCACTCTGCGAAGTGGTCAGATGGCTGGGGAGCAAAGCCGAAGAACTCGGCGTAAACATTATGACGGGCTTTCCGGTGGACTCGCTGCTTGTCAACGATGGCAAAGTGCTCGGCGTTCGAACCACTCCAGTGGGCCTAAAGCGCGATGGCACGGCTGGCGCAAACGCTATGCCGGCGACGGATATTTCAGCGCAAGTGGTGGCGCTCACTGACGGAACCCGAAGCCCCCTCGCGCAAAGCTATATAAAATGGCAGGGCATCAAGTCTCGCTATGAGCAGATCTTTGCTCTCGGAGTTAAAGAAATATGGCAAGTTAAAAAAGCGCCTGAGTTTATCACGCACACCTTGGGTTGGCCGCTGCCCAAAGACACCTTTGGTGGTTCATTTCTCTACCCCATGTCGGACACGCAGATTGCGATAGGTCTCGTTGCAGGACTCGATTACAAAAATCCTCGGCTAGATGTGCACGGACTTCTTCAACACCTTAAGACACATTCATTTTTCAAAGAAATTTTAGATGGTGGGCAGTGCACCGAGTGGGGCGCGAAAACCATTCCCGAAGGAGGCTACCACGCTATTCCTGAATCTGTTTGTGGTGACGGACTTGTGATGTGCGGTGACACGATTGGCTTAGTTAACGTTCCTGCACTCAAAGGTGTCCACTATGCCATGAAATCAGGGATGCTTGCGGCCCGGGCGATTTTCAAAGCGCTCAAAGCGGGTGATGTCAGCAAGGCCAAGCTTATGGCTTACGACGAAAGCCTCAGATCAAGCGAAATCATGAGTGACTTAAAAAAAGTTCGAAACATGCGCCATGCCTTCAAAGAGGGATTTTATGTTGGCGGAGTCAAATCGGTATTGATGACACTTACTGCGGGCGCGTTCCCGGGTGATGGGCACCACCCCGAAGAGGACGCCCAAGATCCTAAGGTCAAAGCCCAGCCAGATTTTCCAACCAACAAAGTGGGACTTAGCAAAGTCGATGCGGTTTATCTTTCGGGCAATAAAACTCGAGATGATATCCCGTCGCACCTGATTGTCGGCCAAGACGTCAGCGGCGAGGTCGCCGATTTTTATTCGCATTTATGCCCGGCCGGAGTTTACGAGCGCCAAGGTGATAAACTGGTGGTCAACGCGCCTAACTGCGTGGACTGCAAAGCCACCGATGTGCTCGGCCCAAGGTGGACACCGCGCGAGGGCGGCTCAGGCCCCGACTACAAGGAAATGTAGGTGCCAGGTTCCGAAACCGGGGCGCAGTGCGCCCCGGTTTCGGAACCTGGCACCTTTTCGGAGGACTAATGGCGAGTTTATTTACTAAAATTCTAAAGGGTGAAATTCCGGGCGAAATCTTGCACCAAGATGAGCATTGCTTTGTCATAAGAGACATCGACCCCAAAGCTCCCGTGCATCTTTTGATTATCCCCAAAAAAGAGATTCAGAGCATTGCCCACTCGAATGACGAAGAGGCCTCGCTACTAGGACACCTTCTATTGGTCGGCCGCGATATGGCCAAAAAAATGGGCGTTGCCGACACTGGCTACCGCCTGATCACAAATATTGGTGAACAAGGCGGCCAATCCGTGCCTCACCTGCATATTCACCTACTCGGCGGCCGTAAGCTCGGTTGGCCTCCGGGATAGATGGACAGTTTTGAGGTGGCTTGAAGCTTTCAGGATATGCAGAGTTTGTTTATGCTCTTGGTCCTCTGATGTAGCGCGATGTTTCGCTACTGCGCGAGGCCTTGATCCAACACAAGTCTTACTTCCGCAGCCAAGCTGCAGAATAAACAATAAGTATTTTATCAAAATTATTTGACAGGCTTTTTGGATCGCCAGATTGAGACTTAACGCTCAAACCTGAGCCTCACACCATCGGAGGCTTCGGTGAGATTTGTGTCGAATGGCGAAGTCAGAATCGAGTTAAAATGCCCGCCCAAAGGGCTTCTCATAGTCTGAATTGCAAAAAGCAAAACCCTAAAATCTGCAATTCTAAATGTCATGATATGACTACATTCGAATGAAGCAACTCTCGTTAATTCCTAAACCTAATCTTGCGTGCGGCGGTGAATTAAACAACACCCGTCAAGAACAGCGCGTCTTGTCCACTCGAAGACCTATCAACCTCGTATTAAAAACCAGAAACTCCGCAAATCTCTTTAGATCAAGGCTCGTGGTAAAAAGCCTAACTTCAAAGTATGCCGAGAAATTCGGTATCAAGGTTTACGCTTCAAGCGTTCAGCGAGATCACCTGCACCTGGTGATCAAGATCCCGAGCCGCAGATCTTACATTGCACTTATTCGCACCTTGACCGGCATAATGGCTCGCAGACTGGGGTGTGGACTTTTTAAACTTAGGCCCTATACACGAATCGGCACCTGGGGCCGAGAATTTCGCGGCCTTCTCGATTACCTATTTCGCAACGACATGGAAGTGCTTGAAATCTGGCGCTACCATCGCAGACCGAAAAGGGCGCCCCCTAAGTTAGTAGCGTAAATTAAAATCACAATCGGACAAGGCCCCAGTGTCCTGCCATCTAACACGGCTAACGAGAACCTCACCAGGGACCAGCTTGAAACAAGGGTGCCAGGTTCCGAAACCGGGGCGCAGTGCGCCCCGGTTTCGGAACCTGGCCCCCATTTCGCTCCGTCCATA
>JBGSQJ010000180.1:0-4927 GCA_041738165.1 Bdellovibrionales bacterium | reverse complement strand
TGCAAACCGAGCCCAAGGCTGCACAGCTCAGAGACGAATCGCCCATAGCCAAACTCGTCGATGCCAGTGATCAGGTTCAGCGAAAGCCGAGTCGCCGGCTGATCTGGGAACCTCTCAATCAATTGGACGCGCTATTTCTTGGCGAATCCATTCGAACTGGCAGCGCAGGTTCGGCAAAGATTCAGCTTCTCAATCAAGATGCCGCTATTTCAATGGATGCCGACACACACGTGGTACTCAAAGAGTCTGAGTCAGGCCTTCATCTCGATTTTCTTGAGGGTCATCTTTTTGTCAAAGGTCAAATTCAAGTGGGTTCGGGCGAGCAGCAAATTCAATTGCAAAACTCTGAACTTTCGCTAAACAAGTCAGAAACAGGTCCATTGCAGATCGAAGTCTTCAAGGGTGAAGCGCAAATCAAAGGGCCAAAGGGCTCTGCCACAGTCAAAGAAAATCAAACTTTGACCTGGGCAAAAAGCGGTGAAACTCAGTTGTCCTCTATGATTCAATGGGTATCGCCGGCGCCTAGTGAAATCATCTGGAAAAACCTTGCCGCCCGAGAGACGGTCCAGCTCAAATGGACCCCCTTAAAAACGAATCAAATCGTTGAGGTTCGGGCCGGACCAACTCGAGATTCCCTGAAGACGCTGCCCAACGTACAATCCCCCATCGAAAGAGGTGAAATCACGGTTCACCTTGGCGCCGGCAGGCAATATGTGCAGCTCACAACTCAACCTAGCACTGAGGCCGCAGGCCCCCCACTCTCGTCTCCAGTTCGAGCCCTAACAGTTCTAGCCAAACTCCCACCTATTGGACTCACTCCAAGGCAACTCACTCAACGAGAAAAGCTGAGCGAGCCCCTCTCATTCACATGGCAAGGCATGAAAAATGTGGCCTCATTCGTTTTGCAGATATCTCAAACTCCCCGATTTGACAAAATAGTCGTTCAAAAGACCACCGCAGGGTCAGCGTCGAATGCACAAGCCGACTTGTCTGATGGTGAATATCACTGGCGCGTGCTCGCCTACATGCCTGGCGACAAAACTCCATTGGTCAGCGCGCCATTGAATTTCACGCTCACCACCCAGAGCGGCCCAAAGCCGCCTATTCTCTTTTTTCCTCCGGCTGATCAACACTGGTCTTGGTTCACCATTCGCGATCTAGGATTAGATTTTAAATGGGAAGGTTCACCGGCTGCGACTTCGTACAAAGTAGAAATCCAAGCCAGCCGAAAAAATGGACTTGAAACTGTATTTGAACAAGAAACCGACCAATCTTGGGTTCGAGCTCCGGCTTTAGAAGCGGGCGAGGACCATTGGCGCGTGAGTGCAAACTTTAAAAATCAAAAGGTCCCATTGAAGTCTGAAACGAGAATTTTCACAGTCGATGAGATGCCGAAACTCGAGTGGGTCTACGCAGAGCCCCAGGTCAAATTCGAATCGATTGGGACGGTGAACCGAGTCACCCTAAACTGGAAGCCCTACCCAATCAAAGTCAGCGGCTATCGCTTAAGGATTATGAACAAAGACAACGCCGCTCAAGAATCGAGTTGGCAACCGACAGAACAAAATCAAATGACATTAACGCTTCCGCCAGACGGAACTTTCATCGCTGAACTCGAGGCCATAGGCGCAGAAAATCAGACACTAGCAAAGGCCGATCAACTCGGCCTAGAGATTCACCCCAAGGCCCTGCTCCCTGCGCCCGAATGGAGTCAATCCCAAGAAAGCCCAATCACATCGACGCCTACTGGAAACGTCGAACTGGATTGGCTCGGAGTCAATGGCGCAAGATCGTACGAAATCGAGATGATACGTACCGACAATAGCGAAAAAGAAATAAAACGCTTTAAGTCCAACAAGGCTCCGCTCACTGAGCTTAAACCTGGTCAATACGAAACAAGAGTTCTCGCCATAGACAAACATGGCAGACGAAGCCCGGCAAGTGCTCCCAAAACAGTGATCGTGCCCGATCTCTCGGACGTAACCACTCCCTTTATCAAAAACATTAACGTCAAATAGCGATTTTAACCTTGTCGGCCGATTCAGCCGTGAAGTCCGAATACTCCGTGCGAACAAGTACCAGATTTTTCTGTCCATCGAAGTACCCTAAAACTTTATACAACCTCAATGGCTCTGACTTCCCCTTCACTTCCACATCCCCTGCCGGTTCAACAAGAAATTTTTCTTTCACAGCTTCGGCCACATTTGAACTCAAGAGTAAATCCACCCCCAAAGCTTTGGTCGAACTCTCGATTCGAGAAGCCTGATTCACGGTATCACCAATCACTGTGTACTCCATGCGCTCACTTGATCCGATCGTGCCCGAAATCACTTCGCCATTGTGAAGGCCCATGCCAATTCGAATGGGAGTGTGCCCCCTCTTGGTTCTCTTTTCGTTTAAGGTTGCGAGTGCTTTGCGCATATCCAAACAGGCCCGAACCGCGTGATCTGTGTCGCCTATTTTCGATTGGGGAACGCCCCAAACAGCCATGATCGCGTCACCAATGAATTTATCCACGATTCCGCCGTGGTCATTGATGATTTTCACCATGGTCTGAAAGTATTCATTGAGCATCTCTACAACTTCTTCTGGCGTATGCGACTCTGAATATTTAGTAAAATCGCGAATGTCAGAAAAGAACACAGTGACTTGCTTTTTCGCTCCGCCCAAATGCACATCACGTTTCAAAAGATCTTCGGTCACTTGCGAACCATGAAACTTATTAAAAAGCTGTTTGACTCGATCGCGCTCAACCAAACCTTGAATCATCGAATTGAAAGCGCGCCCCAGCCTACCCACCTCATCGCCCGATGCCGAAGTCCAGCGAACATTAAATCGGCCGCGAGCTACCGAATCGGTTAGGTCAACAAGCTTTTCAATAGGCGCCGTGAGGGTCATCGAAAACAAGAATATCGCAAAAAGTGCAATTGAGAGGACCCGGCCCGTGATGTAGTAGGCTTCTCGCTCGACGGCTCGTGCGGCTTCGAGAATGACTTCATTTGACACCATGGCAATCACGCTCGCACCATAAGGTGTGCGCGCATACGAGGCCGTATACCCAACACCGGTCTTAGAGTCGACAAAACGAATCTGACCTTGGCTCACTTTCGAAGTCAGCGCCGCCCGGACCGCGGCGTGATCGCGCATTGAATCGCTTTTCAAGACGACCACTTGCTCATCTGGATGAGCCAATACCTGACCTGCACTGTCGATCATGAAGATTTGCCGCTCGCTCAATTTCGTGAACGCTTTTTGAAAGCGGTCAAGCCTGAGATCGGCCAAAACCACATGGGTCACCTGCCCCAATTCGTTTTTTGCTAGCGGAAACCCTATCGTCAATAGCGGCACGCCGCCCGCCACTGTCGAGTTTCGAATCATCACTTGATTTTCTTGCTCGCCAAATAAAGCATCAATCACAAAACTCTTTTTTGTCGCTTGAATCTCGCGGAGCACGTCGATGAATCGTTTGTCGAGCTTGTAATCAGCCAAGTAGGCTTCGTTGATCACCAACCAATCCGGGTTTCGTTTCTTGCCCCTCTCAACCACCTCGAGTGACACAAGGTCCAGGTCTCGGCCGAACGTCAAATCGACAGAAGTCGTGCGCGCCGGCGAGTTTGCATTCGTGCTGATCAGCAAACTGGCAATAATTTTTGATTTTTCTATCGACGCCCTAAAAAGTTCTTCGACTTCGTTGGCTCTTGCAAAAGACTGATCTCGATTGGACTGCTCTTCGCGATCAATCGAAACTTGCTTAAAGCGTTCTGTACTTTGTTTGGTGATCCAAGCGGCCGTCGCAGCCAAAAGCAAAACTGTGATCGCGATCATCTTTACCGCAATAGGAATTCCGAACCGGTTGGACATAAAAGCTTATCGGACATAATGACTAGCTGGTGCACACGACCTTAGGCTTGACCTCAAGCCTAAGTAGCCTTCAAAATGACCGCATGAAAAAAACCATAGGGATCTTAGCGATCACCCTACTTTTGGCTGCCGTTGTGGGAGTGGCTTTCTATTCTGGGTGGCTGCCCTCAATCACGAGTTCGCTCTCTCCTCGGCTACAAAAAGCCTCCGCAAAGCAAATCCAGGAACACATCCGTAAAAAAGGCTCTCGCCTCACCATCGTGAATTTTTGGGCAACATGGTGTGAACCGTGCAAATTAGAATTTCCGCGCCTGCTTGAGCTTCGCCGCGAGTACAATGACAAGGGTGTAGAAGTGGTTTTTGTTTCTCTCGACGAAGTGAGCGAGGCTGGTGCGGTAGACGCCTATTTGGTCTCGCAAGGCGTAGATTTTGTGACTTTTTTTAAACACGATCAGCCGCTCTCGTTTGTCGAAGAGCTCTATCCGGGCTGGTCTGGGGCCATTCCGGCTTCGATTATCTTGGGTCCTAACGCTGAATTTTTAGACGGCTGGGAGGGCGACACCTCCAAGGCTGAGTTTGAATCGCGCATTCAGGGCCATTTGAGCCTCTAAATCACAGATTTTGCCTGGAAATGTTTAAAATAGGGTTGGCAGGAGTTTGCCGAGTAGGCTATATCCTTTGGGTTCTGGAGGCGATTCGTCATGGCAAAGAAAAAGGGCAAAGTCAGAATTATTACGCTTGAGTGCACCGAGGCTCGCAAAGAAGGCAAGCCGCCGTCTCGCTACACGACCAAAAAGAACTTTCAGACTCATCCTGAGCGTCTTGAGAAGAAAAAATACAATCCCAATCTTCGACGTCACACGGTTCATAAAGAAATCAAGTAGCCCAAGTGCGCCATCAGATCTGGGACCGAATTGGCATATCGGCGTCGCTGCTTTGCATGATTCATTGCCTGGTGACCCCTTTGACCGTTCTCACACTTCCATTCGTTGCGCACGAATTTGATCATGGGTTCTTTCATATCCTTATCACCGTGCTGATCGTGCCTCTAGCTGTCTGGGCTTTG
>JBGSQJ010000140.1:0-14036 GCA_041738165.1 Bdellovibrionales bacterium | reverse complement strand
ACAATAGCGTTGGTACAACTTAGGGTCTCAGGTCGGACGCTATCTCAATGAACGCGTTCCCGCTTGTGACTTTTTGCGAGAAGACTATGGCATTAGGCGAAGCGCCCTTCTAAATGGACTCTCGCTTGGAGGGTGGGTACGTCGGTACGACATCGAAAATCTTGGGGGCCTGGTTCAATTTTATGACAATCTGATGCAAAATTTGAAACTGCACTACGGACTCTACATGGCCGGAAAAATGGTCATTCCCGTTGGCCAATCTGATTCTGACGTTCTGGTTGGCTTTTATCACGCTGAAGCATTCGAAAATTCCACGTCTATTTTTCCGCCAACTTTTGCGGGAGTTCATATTGGTGGAAATTCAAAAGATGGAATTCTTTTTGAACCTATGGTGATCGACAATGGAAAACAAAAAGTTCAAAATAGCCCCGACGCGCTTTATCGTGTTATTCCTGGACAATACATACTGAACTTCAGAGTGGCATTTTATCCAAAGAAGGGACTCATTGAAGTTAGTATCAACGATCAAAACTATGGGCCCTACCCACTTGATCATGACCTGAATATTGAGGTCGATCGGTTCGGACTATTGCCCATACGAAGCGGCGGTAGCCCGATGGAAATCTATTTGGACGAGTTGACGTACTCATTTCGATAAAGTCCCACCAGATCCTTGAGATTTGCCTTTAAATTGGCTACTGTCTCAAGCGCTTCCGAGGAAACCCATGACTGAATCTAAAAAGCCGCGAAAAAATAAATACCCACCAGAAGGCATCACACTCGAGATGATGCTGAATGCTTTGGTTGAAAACTATGGCTGGGAAAGACTTGCAGAAAAAATTAAAATCCGCTGCTTTAGCCAAAACCCCAGCATCAAATCGAGCCTGACATTTTTGCGTAAAACCCCCTGGGCGCGCACCAAAGTCGAAAATCTCTACACCTGGCGGGCCTCGACAAATTGGGACCCACGGGACAACAAGAAATAAAGTCGATCGAAGGAGAACTCAAATTGAAATATTTCATTCTCGGGCTAGGCCTAGCGTTCGCGCCACTTCATGCCGATCAAATCATTCGCCACCCTGAATTGCCCTTTGAGCCTGCTTTTGCAGCAGATCAACAAAACGTGACGTTTGATTCTTTGTATCAAGAAGTCTTTCAGTTTCAGTCTATGTCGAATTGGTATGGAGTCGCGGGTCAAATATCGGCGAAGCAGCTTGAAGGAATCCCTCTGGCCCGTGAATACAAACACGCTCAAGTTTTGTTTAAAAAGCACACCATTTCGGCTTCAAAATTCGAACGAGTAAAATACAACTATGAAATGAACCTCAATCAGGTCAAAAGCCTCAAGGCTCAGCTTGCGATTGCAGAGGCCTACGCCCAGATGTCCCGCCTGTCCCTAATTCAAAACGGAAATGACAATATGGATCTGAGAAAATCAATAGCAGAAGCCATCAAAAAGAGCGAAGAGGGCCGGCTTGAAAATTTGAAAGCCTCGGTTGAAGGAGCGATTCTAACGCGGGATTACTATCGAAATCTCGTGGAGCGCTATAAGAAATTGCACAAGTCTTTGGACCTACCCACCGAAGAATTCGACCGAATGAGAGCTCGCGCCCTAGAAGCCGCCGTCTCGGTCGGAACAATTCAGTCACAAATTTCGGTGTCTGAAAGTGCCCTAGAGGGTTTGAACCGAACACTTGAGCGGCTCTTCAAAGAAAATTAGAAGATTTTGGCAACCGGTGATGTGACACAACATGGATTTAAGTTGAGCCAAGGCGCTCGTTTTATGCTCGTGTCGGTCACTCTCTTTGCTGTGGTCAATTTCACAGTGAAGCTTTTGGGCAATATCCCCTTCGAACAAGTTGTTTTTTGGAGGGCCCTTCAATCGTTGGTGATTAGCTACTCTTATTTAAAGTGGAAGCGGATGTCGCCCTGGGGAGTGAACAAACGCAACCTCATTTACAGAGGACTGGCTGGAACTTGCGCTCTGACTTTTTTCTTTTACACTCTTCATAAATTGCCGCTCGCGACCTCCGTGACTATTCAATACTTAGCACCCATCTTTTCAATTTTGATCGCGGGGATGTTTTTTGGCGAGCGGATTCGAGCTGTCCACTGGCTCGCCGCGCTCATTGGCTTTGCGGGAGTCTTAGTTATCGAAGGTTTTGACCCGGGAGTTAGCTGGAAAACCGCAGCTGTCGGTGTGCTCGGCGCCTTGAGCTCTGCGATTGCTTATAATTTTGTGCGAGCTCTTAGAAAAACCGACAGTGAATGGGTGGTGGTGTTTTACTTCCCTTTGGTGGCGGTCGTAGTCATTGGCCCTTGGGCCGTGACAAGGTGGTATTGGCCTCAAGGCTTAGAGTGGCTAGGGCTTTTGATCGTTGGAGTGTTTACACAATGGGCCCAGCTCTATATGACAAAAGCCTACCAAAAAGACGAGGTCGGCAAGGTCGCCACGATCAACTACTTCGGCGTCGTTTATGCCATGATTCTAGGCATCCTTTATTTTGGTGAATTTCCCACGCTCTCTACCGCAATCGGAATTCTTTTGATTTTTATCGGAATGTGGCTAAGCAGCAGGCGATAGGTGGAGGCATTTCGCATCTTCTAAAATTTTTACCCCAAATATTTAGAGCCAAAATGACCCCGAAAATTAACCGAAATCCATTTTAACCGATCTAGGTCACCAAAGTGTGTTGGTACAGCCCTTGCTCTGTGAGTACGGCAGCAGGAGGTTACACATGAAATCCATCATGACAACATTAGCAGTCTTCGGATTCTTGGTTTCGGGTCACGCAATGGCGCAAAAAAATTACGGGCCAGGTTGGCAGCAACCCGGGCAAGGTGGTCCACCACACAGACGAGGCGATGGCTTTAGTGAACTTGGCGACAATATTTTCGTTGAATCACCAAGGGTTTGCGATGTCACTCACGTTAAAATCATCGTGACCGGCGACAACATTCAAGTGAACGATCTTCGTGTTCTTTATGGCAACGGAGTACTCGATGACGTCGAGGTCAGAGAACGTTTTCAAGAAAACTCGCAGAGCCACTACAAAAAACTAAGACTGTTTCAACGTGGGCAGGGCCGCTGCATTGAAGGTTTCACAATAGATGCAACCGGAGATCGCGATTCGGACGCTGCCTTTGTCACAATGTACGCGCTTCAAGGTATACAAAATGGTCATTACGCAGAAATCAAATTAGGTTCGGCATACATTAAAGACTTAAGGCGCCGAAGAGATGAACATCGGCGCGGAAGAGGACAATGGCCCCCCGGTCGTCCTGGCCGTCCCGGTCGACCTTAGTGACAAAAGCATCTCTTTCATAGAGAAGCTATTTTTAAAATATGCAATTCTTAAAAAACCCGCGAAGACTTCGCGGGTTTTTTTATTTATCTAGAGATGAGTCGCAGTCAGTAAATGTGTGAATTCCCAATGTCCAATGACCATTTGACTCTTTGAGACTCGCGATTCCTTTTGAGGTCACAGCTTGTCCCAGCCAGAACTTCGAGCCCAACATCGACTGGTGCACCGACTTTGGATCACTAAGATCGTAGTACAATAAACCTTCAATTCGAGAGTGCGCCACAACCCCCTCAGCCGCCCAGCTCAATAGGTCTACAAAATGATCGCTATCAGAGAGTTCAAATACGGCATTGTCACTTTGTCGCTCGACCTCGAGCGAATCAACGCCCATTCGCCTTTTAAAGTGAGACGTACCTAGTATCCAAGAGCTTGTTTCAATACCCCGTGGATCCGCATCGACGAGATCAAAGTGGTCCCCGTTTATTTCAAGCATCTTTACTTTAAAAGAATTCGATTCTTCATCCCAAACTGAAAATCGAGCCGTCATGTGGGTCCCAGTAAAAGTCCATGCGCTTTGCCCTTGCTCTAATGTGGGCCGAGACAATAAATCTTTTGCCCACGCTTTGTTGCGAATCTTGCCAAGAACCAAGGGTCTTTCGATTCCATTATATCTAACGACAGAAAATGTTTGAAGAGCGGTGGGCATGCCTGGCTCACCAGTTACGACCAAATAGTGATTTTGATCTAAAGCTCTAAGATCTCGAATATTTTCTAGGGCAAGTTTAGAAGTGAGATCAAATTCAGATCCGGTCTTAAGATCATAGACCGTATACCCATTTCGAGCTTTAAGCGAAAGCCCCGAATCATTGTTTGGATCCTCGAGTCGCGAGCGGACCCGTAGTAAATTAGAATTGATAAATTCAACCTGAGAGAAATCTTTGTCTTTAGAATGAAGCGAGAAGATGGGCTCAACAGAGCCATTTTGATTTCTGTCTAGTCGATAGACCTTTACGGACTTAAAGGCCGGCTCGTTTGATAGCGGTGGCCCTGGTTTACCCTCGATCACCGCCACGGCCTGAAGATCGTCTGAGGCAATGAGGCTCTCGATTTGCCTAGGCTCCCCTATCCCCAAAAGCCGATGCTCCCGAATATCGAGCAGACCCGGATTGAGCGGATCTGCAAACACTTGGCCCGCCCAAAACAGCAGGCAAATTGAAACAATCCAAGCGTTTGCCATTTGAAATTTTAAAGGTCGAATTTTGTGAGCTCTAAGTTGAGCTCTGTCTTTTTAGCGGTCAATGTTTGCCTGCGAAATTCAAGCTGAGATTTCAGGCTCTCAAACATAGATACATTCAAAGAGTTGACCCCTTGAGTAGCCAAAAACTGCGTTCGGCCAAGCTCGGCCTCTTCGATTTGGGAGTCGACCGAGCTGATCTCGAGATCCACTTGGTCGATTTGCTTGCGAATCTCGCGCACCGAAGTGGCCACGCCTAAATCGTTCAAACGCATGACAGATGTGCCCGATTTTGGCACTTCTGCGAAGGCCTGGTTAAAGGCCAAAACCAACAAAAGACACAATAGGTTTGAAAACAGACGCATATTTCCTCCAAAACTGACTTATTCAATATATCAGAAAGCAAGAATCAAGCCCTAAAAAACCAGTGAAATCTGGGCCTCATGGGGTCTCATCAGATAGTGGCAAACCTCTTCTTCGGGCATCAAATAGGGCGATCCAGAATAGTAGGGCTCTTTGACTACCTTTAGGCCGAGCGTGCTCGCAACATGATCAAGGTCTAGATCGAAGTCGTTGAAACTGCAATGGTACAAGATCGACATTCCGCTGTTTTTACCAGTGGGGCCAACGATGAGGGCGACGGGCTGCCGAGATTTCTTTTTGATATCGTTAAAATGGTAGATTGAGGTCACGGCCTCAACGCCAAGTTCTCTAAGCCAACCGGCGATGTGGGCAAAATGAGGGTCTGGCCGCATCACATAGAGTTTGTAGCCTTCATAGGACTCGGTCAGAAGGTGGGGCAGCGCTTGGCGCTGCTTTAAGAAATGCTGGCTTTCATGAAGGCCCCAACCGATAGACATGAGACTGACGAAGGCAAACGCAGCCGCCCCCGATTTTGGCCAAATGGATGCCAATTTATAAAAACTCCACGCAAAGAGAATCAACACAAAAGCAAAAAGTGAGTACTGCATGCGGCCCATTTTGGTAAAAGGCATGAGCTCTTGCAGTCCAAAAAAGAGCGCCAAAAACATCCAGACCGCACAATAGAGCGACATATTGTTTTTCGGCCATTTCACTTTGCTCCAAAAACAAATCAACAACGCCCCAACCACCGGAAGCGATAGCATCACCATAGGCGCATAAAGATAAAATGTTTGCACTGGCAAAAATGCCGGAGGCTCAGGGCGCCAACCCATTTTTCGTGCGATATCGCGGTAGTGAATGGATTCAAGATTGGCTGTGAACCAGTCCATCGGCACGATCAACAGGTACGGTATCACCGCTAGCAATGCCGGAAGTCCAAAGAGAATCCAAGGCGACCAACCCACTTCGAATCGCTTCATAGCTTGCTCGGCAAAAAGCAAGATCATCACTAAGCCAATAACGAGAGGAGCCGACGAAGACGAAAGCAAATAAAGTGAGCTCATTAGCCCCGAACCAAAAAGCCACCAGCAGGCTTTTTTTGCATCGATGCTGAGGCGGTATTCGATTAGGGCGTAGAGCATCAGCAAACAGGTCAGAGCCGCGGTTGGCGCATAACCAGCCATCACATGATAAACCTGAGGCCAAGGCGACGAGACAAAAATCAAAAGGGTCAATACTTGAAACCAAAGACTGAGCCCGAGCCTCATTAGTACTAATCCGAGTACGATCAACAGTGCCGTGTTGGCCAAAACACTTTGCAAAAGTATTGCGGTCAAAGCCGAACCACCAAAGGGCTCCACCAACTCTTTGGTGAGATTCACTGAACCCAGGTAGACGGGCTTGGGGTTGGGGTGCCAAAGCTGAGAATAGGCCGTGTTTGAATAAGTGGTATCGTCACTCGGAAACAGCCGATACGGACTCGCCGCTTTGAAACAGACCACGGCATAGACCATGGCAATGGTTACAAGAACCCAAAGGTCTCTCTTTGAAAACATCCTTAAATGGTACTGGAAGGCTTGACCAAAATACAATTTGACACTCCCAGACAATATTTCTACCAATTGAACTGTGAAGACGGTGTCGGTTGTTGGAGCAAGGGGATATTCGGGGCAAGAGCTGGTTCGCCATCTTTTGCGCCACCCGCACGTCAAAATTACCGCTGCGTTTGCGACTGAGCCATTCTCGTTAAAAAATGAAATCTTTGAGCCGGGAATTGAAAACGTAACGTGCTTGCCCGATCGTGAGCTCTTTAATTTTCAAAGCGACGTGGTTTTTTTAGCGACTCCTGCAGAGGTTTCGGCCCATCTTGCGCCGAAACTTATTGATCAGGGCTCAACGGTCTTTGATGTGAGTGGAGCCTTTCGCCTTCGCCATGAACCCATGGAAAAATGGTACGGGTTTTCTCTTACAGAAAACTCCGCCGATCTAAAGCCCGAGTACGGGTTAGTCCCCTTTGCGAGTGCATACGGGCAAACAAAGTTGATTGCTAACCCAGGGTGCTACGCTACGAGCGTTCTTATGGCGCTTTTGCCGCTAGTAAAAAAAGATCTCATTGATCTTGAAAGCCTTGTGATTGATGGAAAATCGGGCACAACAGGCGCCGGCCGAAAAGCACAAGAGTCTACATTGCTCTCTGAGGCCGCTGACAATTGCACGCCTTACAAAGTGGGCCGCCATCAGCATTTGCCTGAGATGATCGAATCGGTGTTTAATTTCACAGGGCAAAAAATGAACCCTCATTTCACCACTCACCTTTTGCCCGTTCGCCGAGGAATCATTTGTGGTCTTTACGCCAAGTCTAAGACGCGAAATTTGAAAGACCTTTCAGAGGCCTATACTGAGGCTTATTCAAACTACCCGCTCGTGCGATTTGCCCACAATGATCCGAGCCTGACTCATTTAAACAAGGTGGTCGGCACACCGATGACTCATATCTCGTTTGAACTGATTGAAGATAAACTCTATATATTTAGCGCAATAGACAATCTCTTAAAGGGCGCCGCCACTCAAGCCATCGAAAACCTAAACCGCGTATTGGACCTACCCGTCTCAACCGGTCTTTTGAATTCGTCAGTAGCGAAATTATGAAGCCATCTCGTCTACTTTTAAAACTTGGCGGTGCCACGCTGGGTGACCCGGCTACCTTGACTGCGTTAAAAAAAGTTTTGCCAAAGCTCATGGCTCAGTACTCCGAGGTGTTCTTGGTTCACGGGGGCGGCCCCCGAATCAACGCCAGGCTTGAGATTGCGGGTTTGACCTGGGAATTTATAAACGGCCAAAGGGTCACCACCGAGGCCATGATTCAAATTGTCGCCGACACCCTAGTCAATGAAGTCAATAAATCGCTTGTCGGTGAACTGGTAGAGTCAGGCATAAGGGCCGTTGCCGTCTCGGGCGCCGAAAATCAAACCTTGCTGTGTCGGCCGCTCGCCCCAGAGCTCGGGCGAGTCGGCGTTGTCGAAAAAGTAAATACAGAGTCTCTTTTGGCGTTGGCAAGTGATGGCTTGCCTGTGATCGCACCCATTGCGGTCGATAGCGAGGGTGCGCTCTTCAATGTGAATGCCGACTGGGCGGCCGCGCAAATCGCCGCTCAGCTCAAAGTCGACAGGTTGATTTTTTTAACTGATCAGCTTGGCGTTTTAGATGGCAACAAAGAACTCATTCATGAAATGTCTATCGCTCGACTGCCCGAGTTGGTTAAATCAGGAATTGTCGCAGGCGGAATGCTCGCCAAACTCAGCGCCGTCGAAACAGCTTTAAGATACGGCGTTAGACAAGTTGAAATCATCAAAGGTCATTTAGCCGAAGAACTCACCGGCACAAGCTGCGTAGGCACTCAAATTGCTCTGGAGTCTAAAGCACTACTTGATTTGTAGCGCTTAGCGTACTCGTCTTCTAAATTTGGCAATTTTGAAAACCGATCATCTCCGATAAGTCCGCGCCTGCGCAAAGAACTAAGTGAGCTATAGAAATAATCAATCGAGAGTCCGCGCTCGAGCTGCCCTAGGCCCACCCAATCCATGGCCACAGTTGGCAAGGCGCCACCAGCCGCAATTAAGTTGAGTGCCGAGGTGGCGCAGTTGTTCCATAATATTCCATAAACCGTATTGAAACTCTTCGCGTAACTCGTCTGGAGCCCAGCTTTGAGAGCTTCGCTTCGAGCCTTTGCATCCAAATGAACTCGGTACTGTTTAATCTTATGACCCAGTTTGCCTATCGCCAAATCTGAAAAACCCGTCACCGAAGTGAGGCGGTAGACCAAAAGGTAATTGCCCATTGAGCTCTGCATTAGGTTGTACGCCTGCCCTTTTGCGGGGACTCCCTCGGCTGAGATCACTACGTCATGCAAAACGTGACTGGGTTTCAAACCGTCAATCGGGTTTAAAGATTGTTTATACAAGTAAACCGGGGACCCTTTAGAAAAATGAAATCTTAAAAACACGTGATACACGCGTGGTAAAAACTCTTCGAATCCAATTGAGACATCCGAAACCGCGCCTGTTGGAATTGAAGCCGTCCAGTATTGATCGTCATGCAGTAGATTGGCCACGATTTGGCGAGAACCATTCTTTTTAAGCGGAACCGCCCCGCGATACCGACAACTATCGACGCATTGGCCAGCAAAAGCCCCGAATTCAAATTGAACTGGCGCTTCAAAAGCCTCTGGCCGTTGAGCCTTGCAGGCACACTCGGCTTCTATACGGGTCAAGGGATACTCTTGAACCAACCGAATGGAGCCCGCCACATTGGCTGAGATCCACATCAAAACAAGAAGCAATATACGGCGCATTTTTCTCACAGTGAACCAGGACTCCCTAACTTTTTTTAAATTTATTAGATGCCTATAGAGAAACCAATAAAAACCCCAGACCTACCATTGTCAAGATCGGAGTTGGTTAGCCCGAGTACTAATCGGTAGCCAGCTGAAAAACCAAAGTTGGGTGTAAAAATAAAGTGAAGGCCCGCCGTCGTCACAGATGCGAGCCCATCTTCTTCGTTGTGCGAGTAAGTCGTGCCACTTGCCGTCGTTGTCTTAATTGGATCGCGCAAATTCACGTGATTGATTTCTTGTCTGACACTTCCAACCACAAAATCGACCAATGGCTGAGAATATCCTAAAAATGGACCGAAACCATATTCACGGTCATGTTCGGGGTGCTCACCCATGGAGTAGTAGGCGCCAAGGCCAAACGACCAGTTCTCATCCATGCCGTAGCCCAGATCGAGCCCAAAATGAAAACCCGTGCCTTGGGCTTCGTTGAAGCTCACCGCCATGCGGGGATCAAGATAGATTCCGCCCTCAGCAGCCAGCGCAGCTTGGTGTCGGCCTAGAGCGACCAAACTTACAAGAACCAGAATGAGCCATTTCAGTCTCGCCATCCCTTCACGCTAGTTTCGCACTTGCCGATGTGTCAAGAATTGACCCACTAGAGCTCAGCTGGGGCGTTGGTCGAGTTCTCAATTGGGCGAGTCCACCATTGATAGATCTCAGGGGAACGCTCGAGAATTTTGGGCAAAGTCATTTGGTCGCGGGTGTAAGCAACCCTTCTTAGGTCGATCGCTGTTTGATTGCCTCTGCCAATCGCAAATCTGGCGTCATGTTCATCTGGGTAGAGTTGGTCATATGACTTGGCCGCTTTGAAGTCGTACAGGTTTTCTAGCAGGCACTGGGTGAGGTTCGTGACCCTGGGTTTCATATAGGCAATCAAGTCGTCCAGCACAGGGTCAAGCAAGTGGTGCGGAAGCACCATTGGCGAAAAAAGATCTTCAGGCCCGTAGCTTTGAGAAACTTTGCTCAAAACCAAAACCTCAAGCTCAGTGGCCAAATCAAAAAGTTCCTTTAGTGAAAACAATCCTGGCAAAGTGATCGTGACATCCATCGCCACGCCCGATTTGCCCCGTGGCCCATTCATAATTCGTTTAAAATTTTCAAGCCAATTTTTCCACTTCAACCCATAGCGAATGTATTCGCCAATCACCTCGGTGCCATCAATCGACGCACAGATTAAATAAGATTTAATATGAGGCAAAATGTCATCAACCAAGTCGGTACCCTTGTAGCTGATCGACGACAAGTTCGTATTGTACCTGCAAAAGACTCGGCCCGCTTGACCATTTTCAATCAAGTCGCGCATCACACGCCAGTGCAGTTCCCAAAACAGGGGCTCACCGCCGACCCAATAGATCTCTTCGAGCCGCCCTGAGTGAACGGCCTCAAGAAACTCAGGCTCCACCACATTTTTTTGAAAGTGCACGATTTGTTTTCGCCTATCCAGAACCATCCACGGGTCTTTTTGCGCACTCCAGCCGCCAAATTCTCGAGACTCGGTCTCCCATGAGCTCGAATAGTCTTTGCCGCACATTCGGCATTTGAAGTTGCATTGGTTGCTCACACGGTAATCAAATGAAATGGGTTTTAAGTCGGTTGATCCATCGGGATTTGTCGAGCAAACTGCCTCTTCAATTTTGCCTGAGTACATGTCGACGTTGAACCAATCTCGATAGCGAAACGAATTCGAAGCATCTCGGTCGCAGTTTTTGCACTCTTCGAGCTTTTCACCGTTGAGCATGCGCTGACGAATGCTTTTCATCTGAGCGCTGTTCCAATGTTCATCTAAGGTCGACAATTCTTCGCTGGCCGCCTCTTTGCTGAGGCAGCATATCCGCCTGCTGCCTTGGGGGCTGATCGAAGCGTGCACCCACGGGGCCACGCAAAAATCCGGGTGCTTGGCCAAAAAATCTGAATTGAAGGAGTTGTCTTTGCTCACATCTGGTAAATTATGAGGCGATGATGTCTATGGCAACAGGCAATGTGGGGCTAGTGCTGTGGTGAGCCGTTCTCTAAGCGCATTAGACGGTCTTCGAGACTTTCGAGGCGCTGTTTGAGCTGGCTGTTCTCTAAACGAAGCTCTTTGACCTCAGATTTGACCGACGCGAGTTCGCGCAGCGTTTGGCCTATAGCCTGTTCGTTCGATTGGCACATGCCGTAAAGCTCTTTGGTCGATTGAATGAGCGGTGCAATCAAATCAGTGTATCTGACAGCTTTGTAGCCAGAAGCTTTGTCGGTGACCACCGCTTGCGGCCACACTTTTTCAAGTTCTTGGGCAATCACACCGGCGCCTGTGGTGTTGTCACTACGCCATTTCCATTCGACGCCATCAAGTTTGGTGATCAGATCAAGGCCGCGCGATGGTATGATCTCTTTTTTAAGCCTTTCGTCCGACGTTGAAATGAATGAAGTGGCCTTGACGTTGCCATTGACCTCAAGCTTTTCGCCTGGCGCCGTCGTGCCGATACCGACGTTGCCGCCGCTTGTTTGCAATGTAACATCATTATTTGATGAAATGTCAAAATCGCCACTACCCCCATTGTTGTGAGCAATGCCTGCTATGGCATACGTTGTGCGCCAGGTATCATTAGCCTGGGAGATTTTGATGCCCGGTGTGGTGCCATCTGGAACTTGAACGTGGAGCAATTCGCCCGGACTGGTCGTTCCAATACCGACATTGCCGCCATTTTTCAAAGTCATGCCAACGCTGCCTGCAGTTTCAAATTTTAGGTCAAAGGCATCATTGGTGCCCAATGTGGCTGCTGCACCAAAAGAGTTGCCGCCATCGACGAAGGCCCCCAGTGTAGAACTAGACAAGCTCGTGCCTTCCCACCTTGAAGCCGTGTTGTTCCAAGTTAGTACTTGACCTGCCGAAGGCGCGGCTGAAAAAACATTTCGGCCTTGAAGCTGAACGGCGTTTACATTCGTGATCAAATTACCATCAACAGCTGGATACTGCGCACCTACTGTCAACTGAACGATCTTGCTTGCCGTAGTTCCCACATCCACATGCAAAGTGCCGCTCGTCGTAACGGGACCACTGCTCAAGCCCGTTCCACCCACTACATTAGTCACAGTTCCGCCAGTAGGAGTGGTGCATGCCCAACCCGAAGCTGTCCAATGCAGGTACTCACCATTGGTTGAACAGGCGGCATAAGACACACTCGCGCCGGTCGCCGCATCGGTGATGAGTAAGCGGTTTACCGCAATACCTGTGCTCTCGAGCATAGCCGAGGTCACCCGGTCGTTGCCAATAGTCGCTGTCACAGACCCCGGGCCCGTTGCGGTCACATCACCTGTCAACGCCGTGATCGCAGATGCGACCGAGTTGGCTTCGGGCTGCCAAAGTGACGTTGTCGAATTCCAAGTTAAAACTTGCCCACCTGTTGGGGCAACCGCTGAAACGTTGCGCGCTTGCAATTGAACTGCATTTACATTCGTGATCAAGTTACCATCAACAGCTGGGTATTGTGCGCCCACCGTTAACTGAACGATCTTACTTGCCGTCGTACCTACATCCACATTGATTGTGCCAGACGTCGATATTGGACCACCACTTAGTCCCGTGCCTGTAGCGATGTTCGTGACTGTTCCGCCGCCATCTGTTGTCGGCTGCCAAGTCGAAGTCGTCGTGTTCCACGCAAGCACTTGCCCACCTGTTGGAGCCACTGATGAAACGTTGCGCGCCTGAAGTTGAACCGCGTTCACATTCGTAATCAAATTACCATCAACAGCTGGATATTGAGCACCGGTTGTTAGTTGAACGATTTTACTTGCCGTCGTACCCACGTCCACATTGATCGTGCCAGATGTCGTGATCGGACCGCCACTTAAGCCCGTACCAGTTGCAACACTGGTCACTGAACCTGCTGAGTTGGCGACCCATGACAATGTGCCTGTACCATTGGTTGATAAAACGTAGCCGCCCGTACCGTCGGCATTTGGCAATGTATAAGTGGTACTGCCAGCGACAGCAGGTGGCGCAAAGCCCACATATCCAGACGTGGCGCCCGACAAACGAAGCGTACCTTTGACATCGAGCTCTGAGCCAGGAGCGGTGGTCGCAATACCAACATTTCCAGTGGTCTGCTGAACAAACAGCCGATTTGAAGGCACACCATCTTCTATCCAGAAAGGAAATGTCCCTGCGTCGACATCCTTAATTCCAATTCCGTTTGTAGATGGCCGACCAGACCCTTTTCCTATGAGCCATTGATTGGTCCCGCTTGAACCATCTAGCAATACACCGTGGTCTGTTGAGGCTTGCGTAGCATCCAATCGAGTCATAACGCCCCCGCAAAGCGGGGGGCTTGGCGGTTGTGAGCAGCCTAAAAGGCTGCCAAGTTAAACTCCGTACCGGCTAAAGCCGGGATTTAAAACTCACCGCTCTCATCTTCGCCTTTGCCATCCAGTTGTTGCTGATTCTCGATGTACTTGCGAATTTGAGCTTCTTCAAATCCAACGGTGGAAACCGCATAGCCTCTGGCCCACAATTTCTCGCCATTGAAATTCTTCTTCCTTCCACCAAATTGCCGTGCAACTGCAATAGCGCTCTTGCCCTTCAGGTAGCCGACTACTTCCGCCACTGAATGCTTCGGCGGAATCCTGATCATCATGTGAACATGATCTTGGACCATACTCCCCTTCTCAATCTTGCTCTCACGTTGCGACGCCAACTCGCGAAAAACCGGACCCAAATATTTCCGTATCTTTCCGTATAGCTCCTTCTTGCGTCCCTTCGGAA
>JBGSQJ010000129.1:0-7855 GCA_041738165.1 Bdellovibrionales bacterium | reverse complement strand
AAGCCGTACTTCCACGGAACCACCAAACGAATCGGCGCGCCGTTTTGCACAGGCAAACTTTCTGAGTACATACCCGTTGCTAAAAATGCCAAGGGGTTCATAGCCTCTTCAATCGTCAAGCCTTCTGTGTACGGCCAAGGGTATCGATCAAGCGCACTAATGTTTGGCATGAGTTTTTTGTCGCTCATCGAAGTAAAACGTACGTATTTGGCCTCGCTTTTAACACCGACTGACTTAAGCAAATCGGCAAGCGAAAACCCAATCCATGGCACCACCATTGACCACGCCTCGACGCAGCGAAATCTATAGATGCGCTCTTCAAGGGGGAATGCCGTGCCATTTAAAATCTCAGTTGAAAATGTTTTGGGTTTGTCGACTAAACCAGTCACCTCAAGTGACCAGTTTTTAAGCGTCCAATCTTTTATGGCTTTGTGGACGCCTGTTTTTTCAAGACTAAATTCATAAAAATTATTGTAGGTGGTCGCCAACTTCTTGTCGGTCAATTCACGAGGCTTTTCAATGCTCTGATACACTTTGCTCTTTGTGAACTTTAAACCCACCTCACTAGCAAACGGGTAGCCAGCCCACCATCCGAGCAGCCCCAAACCGCCGCCTTGAATGAGCTGCCGCCTTTTTAGGTAAGCCCAGCGCGGAGTGATCTCATTCTTCAATCCCTGAAACTCAGATTTTTTCTTGAACTGCATTGTGAATTCCTTAACACTGACGAAAATCATGCGAGCAAAAATTTTCTTTATTCTAGCGCTTCTGATTCCTTTAGTAGTCTTGATTTGGCAACTGTTCAACGGCCAACTTGGGGCGCAACCCTCAGAAGAGATGAACCACAAGCTCGGCGAACTGACTTATCGGCTACTGGCCGTCAATTTGGCCTGGGGCAGCCTCCTCGCTCTTGGGTGGATGCCGAAGCGAATTCGGCGTTTTTCACTCTTGCGCCGCCACTTAGGCGTCGTCACGTTTTTCTACGCTCTTTTGCACGTTACTTTTTATGTTCTCAAAGAGGGCGATGTAGGGGTGGCATTGAGCCAGCTGTTCGAGAAAACTTATCTCGTTATTGGAATGTCGGCCTTGCTAATTTTGTGTGCTCTTACGATCACTTCTAACAATTTAGCGATGAGAAAACTTAAGAAAAACTGGAAGAAGCTTCACCGCCTAGCCTATTTGGCATTTGCTCTGGCCACTGTGCACTTTGGCCTGATCGAAAAAGAAGATTGGTATGAAGTCTTGCCTGTGGCAGCTCCACTACTTCTGCTCTATCTGCTGCGAATTTATAGGTCTCAGAAACCTTCAGTTAACTTGAGCTCGCCTTAACTTCTCTGAGCTGCGCGGCAATCTCTACCTAGGTCTAGTTCTTCTCTTTGCCATCTTGGCGCTGGACCCATTTTGGAACTAGTCTAGTTTTCACTGATCCTAGAGGGGTTTAGAACAAAATTTTTGAAAGGACAAAATTTATGCGCGTTTCAAGGATGAAATGTCTGGCCGTAGCGGTTATCGCCGGACTTAGTATTTCCGCATCGAATGAGCAGCAACTTTGCGAAGGGTTTGTGCCAGAAAACGATCTTTCGATTCCAGTTGGAGCTCTAAATGTTAGCGGTGTGACTGAGGCCGATTTCAATAAGGTGCTTGATATTGTTCAAGCTTATTATGGGCCCCATATCGCAAGTCTTGGCGGAAGATTGAGCATCAATCGCGATTGGCAAAGCACGACTGTCAATGCGTCAGCAGAGCGAAGTGGATCTACATACCGAATCAATATGTATGGTGGATTAGCTCGCCATCCGGCCATCACAAAAGATGGCTTTATGCTTGTGGCCTGCCACGAAATTGGGCACCACATTGGTGGTTACCCAAAGTCTGGCGGTTGGTTTAACAGTTGGGCCACGAACGAAGGCGGAGCTGACTACTACGCCAATCTTCGCTGCCTACGCCTACTCTTTACTCCCGAAGAGACGGCTCAATTTGTAGAAAGCAATGAGATTGACCCTGTCTTGAAGCAAACATGTGAAGAGCAATACCAAACGCAAGAGGATGAGAACATCTGCATGCGTGCGGGAATGGCCGGATTAAGCGGCGCTACGCTCTTTCAGGTGCTGCGCGAAGAAGAGCAGGCTCCTCGCTTTGACACTCCCGACACCAATGTGGTTCCGAGAATGGACAACTCACATCCTGGCACCCAATGTCGCCTAGACACCTATTACAATGGTACAATTTGTACGGTTGATCAAAGTGAGCCTGTGAGCGACGAAGACCCCAATGTTGGAGCTTGCACCACAGATCGCGGCTTCAACACTGGCGTTCGCCCCCGCTGCTGGTTTAAGCCTTAGAGCCCCGAGCACAGTGCGAATCTAGTGGTAATAAAACCGACCCTTCGAGGTCGGTTTTATTTTGGCGAGACACTGGCCCGGCACTAACGTCTAGCGCAATTAAAATAGTGTTGTTGATCTCAATAAACCAGGTCGATAATTCAAATGTATTGAGTAGAGTCATCAAATTAAAAATGGTCTATAAAATTTAAGAGGTATCTATGATTAGTTTTATCGCTATTTTCATGTTTGCAATGTTTTTGTCTCCTGCGGCGTTTGGCGACTGCAAAGACTGCATGGCCGAGTGTCCTCATGCCACAAAGGACATCAAAGAGTGCGACAGTGGATGTAAAAAAGTTTGTAAGCCAGACGAGTGCATTGCTTGTATGGCCGAATGTCCTCATAAAACTAAAGACTTAAAAGAATGTGATCGTGGATGCCCATCTGTTTGCACCACGCGCAAAGGGACTTGTGTTGGCCGTGCGCAGTTTGATATGGAATGCACCAAGTTCACGTCTGAAGAGATGTGTCTCAATCTGAAAGATAGACCTTCTTGCCGTTGGACAGCGAGTACCGGCAGCCATTTGCGCAACCTCCCCTCATCACCACCCATACCTTCAGGTGGCGGAAGTTCGTCAGGCGGCACAAGTACCGGTACGAACTAAATCTAGACCGAATTGGCTGTTCAGTTAGGTATTTAGCAAAAGTAACTAAAAAAAACCGACCCTGGGGTCGGTTTTTTTATACTCTTCGCCGATGACTCAAAACATTTCATAACTGAAATTTGAGAGCGGAACTCACCTGATCTAATCCAAAACAAGATCGATGAATTTCAGGTATCTGAGTTCCAAACACGCATGAGGGAAAGGATGATCGGCGCCCTGACCCGCCACTCTCACGATGCGGCCATTTCTTCTTGCCTGACTCAGAGCCTCTTCGATGACTTTAAAAAAATCGTCCATCGAGACATGGCTCGAGCAAGAACTTAAGCTCAAGCCACCTCCGGGCCTTACGCGTTTGGCGGCGCTTGAGAATATTTCAATGTACTTGGCGATCGCCGTTTCTTTTTTTGCCTCGGAGTGACTCATCGACGGTGGATCGACAACGATATGATCCCACTGTTCACCTTCGCCAGATAAATACTCAAAAACATCCACCGCAAGACCTTCGTGAAGAGAAGGATTCAAACCGTTGAGCTGCCAATTCTCGAGCGCCAAATCGATAGCGCCTTTTGATATATCGACACTCGCCACCCTCGCCGCGCCGCCAAGCCCCGCATAAACCGAAAATCCACCTGAATAACTAAAGAGATTGAGTACAGATTTTCCAGAGCTGATCCGCCGAATATAATCCCGGTTGTCTCTTTGGTCTAAAAAGAATCCGGTTTTTTGCCCGAGTTCTAGATCTACTTTGAATTTAACCCCATTTTCTAAAATGACCGGATGATAATTTGGATCATCTCCCACCACTTTCTCGACTTTTCGCTCAACATTGCGGCGAGATTTTTCAACGACCGAGGTACATTCGGTGTTCTTTAACAGCCATTCGGCGATCACATTCTTATCCCAAAACTCCGAAGGGCCTTGCCCATCAAATTGCAACACGGCAACTTTGTCATACACATCACAAACCAACCCCGGCAGACCATCACCTTCGCCGTTAAAAAGTCTGTAGGCGTTGGTTTTTTCTGATCGAACGTGACTTCGAATTTCAAAGGCCTGCTGAAATCGCTTTTCAAAATAAGTTTGATTAGGCGGAGATTTTTTTGTGCACAACATTCTTAATGAAAGAGGCCCGTGCGGATCAAAAATCGCCCAGCCCAGCTCGCCCTTACCATCACTGACCTGGCAAAGCCGTGCTCGCTCAGGCCTAGAAGATGGCATCTCGACCGCCTCTTTGTAAACCCACGGATGCCCTCTCAAGATAGATCTTCGTAAATTGCGAGCGAGTTTGATTTTTAGTCTTGAGCTTGGCTCCATAAATTCGATCCACTTTTTCTTGATTGGCATTGCCGTTTGCAAACCCATACTGCCAAACCCATGCAGACTAAGCAACTCGGGTCCAAATTATACGGTTTTGGGGCGGCCTATGATTTTTTCGAAAGCCACTTTTTGGCGGTTTGAAGTGCACTCTCTTGGCTCTTCAGCTTGCCAAGCAACTGATCTGAGTAGAGGCGATCTAGGCACTCACCCATTTCTGGCCCAGGCTTCGCACCCATCTTCAAAAGGTCTTGGCCCGACACCCAAGGTTTTGGTAGGCCAAGTAGGCCTTTGGTGAGCACAAGGTACCTTTCAAAAAGATTTTCAATCTTTGATGAAGGAACTATTCCGAGCGAAATCAACCGAAAAGCCAAGGCCGCCGCCCTATCGATTGGCAACTTATCCAAAGCTTTTAGATGACTAACCATATCCTGCCCCTTCAGGTTCCGCGCAAAATCCAAAAGGCCCCCGACCTCACTCGCTTCACTGGCCGACATTTTCAAACTCTTTTTTAACACCGCAACATCGAGTTTCAATAATAGGCTTAAGCCTGCTAACCCAACTTGCCAACTCTCAACCGGGAAAATCTTATGTACCTTAATTAGAAATGTCTTTTTCAACTCACTGGATTTCAAACTTTTAAGTTCTGCAAAAATTTGCAGCAGCAACTTAGTCTCTATTCCACTTTTTATAGCAAAAAGTGCCCACTCTCCTTCAAGCAGCTTTTTCAACTCTCGCCAAACTCGTTCCGCAGAGAGCTTTTGTAAAAGCGGCGCAAGTTCAGCTATCGCCTCAAGGTCCCCGCGATCGATTGAAAAACCGAGCTGAGCTTGAAACCTCAGGCCTCGCAGCATACGAAGATGATCCTCTTGGTACCTCAGGTGGGCACTGCCCACCGACCTGATGACCTGCTTTTCAAGATCCGCACGTCCACCCCAGTAATCAAAAATAATTTCTCGAACGGGATCATAAAACATGGAGTTGATGGTAAAGTCTCTTCGGCTCGAGTCGGTTTTCATATCTGAAAACCTCACTTCAGAGGGCCTTCGTCCATCGGCGTACTCACCATCCTCACGAAAGGTCGTCACTTCAAATAAAGCGCCGCCCTCAATGACAAGAATCGTTCCAAAGGCTTTACCAATGGGCTGCGTCTTTTTAAATAGAGTCTCGACCTCGTCTGGCGTCGCCGACGTGGCCAAGTCGAGATCTTGGGGCACCACTCCCCGAAGTGCATCCCGAACGCATCCGCCGGCTAGTACGGCTTCAAAACCCTGAGCCTGAAGTCTTGATAAAACCAACATGGCAGCGCCAAATGCCGGGTGATCTTCAATAGCTTTGAGCCTTTGACGGGGTTCCATCATTCAGATTATGCACTTAAATCATGTCATTTGTCTCGGATCTCCAAGCGAACTCGAAGGCTTTAGGCTTTGACCAGGTGGGTTGGTCGAAGCTCTCTAGCCCCATATCATTGCCTATTTATCGCAAGTGGCTTGACCAAGGCTTTCATGGGACCATGAACTATCTAGAAGATCACTACGCCATTAAAGAGAACCCTCAGCTTCGCTACCCAAACGCCAGATCCGCCATCACGCTTACAAAATCGTATTCTCCGCATCCGTATTCAAAGAATACTTCAAGCGGCACTTTAAGGGTTGCCCTCTACGCTCGCGGCGAGGACTACCACTTGCACCTTAAGAAGGATCTGGATTCTTTATGTGAAATTCTTCGCCACAAATATCCTGGTGAGGATTTTTTAAGCGTCACTGACTCTGCGCCGGTTCTTGAGCGGGATCTCGCCTACAAGTCAGGTCTCGGCTGGATTGGCAAAAACACCTGTTTGATTCATCCAGAAAATGGCAGCCTGTTTTTTTTGGGAGAAATTTTAACATCGCTAGATCTGAGCCAAGAAAAATCCCCCGTCGCTGATTTTTGTGGAAACTGCGATCGCTGCATCACCGCCTGCCCCACGCAGGCCATCGAGTCACCACGTGTGCTCAACGCCACAAAATGCATCTCCTATCTGACGATCGAGTCTAAAACCGATCCCCCACTCGAATATCGAACCCAAATTGGCGATTGGTTTTTTGGCTGCGATATTTGCCAAACCGTTTGCCCTTGGAATGAAAAGGTCTTTGGCAAATCGCAGATGCAGTCTCTTTCACAGGGCAGGCTCACAGCCACGAGTGAGCAAGTCGAAGAGCTCAAGTTTATTCTGATCTCGAGCCACCGCCAAATTGAAGAGCGCTACAAAAATTCGCCGGTTTTAAGAGCTCGGCCCCGCGGCTTAAAACGAAATGCCCTTGTGGTGATTGCAAACCTCAAGCTTAATCAATTGAAACCTGAAGTGGAGCGGATACAGTCACTGCCTCAGTTTGAAGAGCTCGCCACTTGGTGCCTGGCTCAATTGACAGAAGGCGAATCGTCAGACGCTAAGTTTTGAAAGTGTTTAAAGACATTGTCTTGCCGAGTGTTCAAGATCGACTCGACGTCAGACCTGACGAACATATCGTCGGCGACATGGCCCAAAACTCCAAATGGGATCGAGTAGTCGACGATATCGGTGAGTACACAACTCGTCTCATCATGCTCTTCAACTCGCACCGTGTGCTGCCAAGTCGAAAACAATCCCTCAACTTGCCTATAAACAAATCTCGAGCCCGGAATCACATCGTCTATCCGCAGCCTGACCATTCTCGAAACACCATAGCGAGACATCGTGAATAGAAACTCAGCACCCCGGCGAGGCTCCACCTCGGGGCTCAAGAAATCCACCTCGATCATGGGCTCGAGCATCTCGCCAAGGTTTTGAGGACTTGTTGCATAGTCAAACACGCTAAATTTTGAGCCAGGAATCACTCGAACCAATTGCAAATGTGCCATGTCTTACGGTTGCAATAGATACAGCCATTTTGAAACTCAAATGCACTGCGCCACCAGTCTTTTCGTAGACCTAGTTTCCAATAAGGTGCAAAAACATACCACAAAGTATGACAGAGCTAACTCCTTCAGATCCCAGCTTGCGCAAGTTTAGAAATGACCCCGCGGACCCGCGAATTGGCGAGTTGCTAGCAGGTGATCTGGCGATGTCCGATTTGGTTGTTGTCGGTTTTGCCGATGATCGGGGCGTTGCTTTAAATGGCGGGCGAAGTGGGGCGAAAAACGGCCCAAATGAAATTCGCCGCGCCCTATACCGCATGACTCCCCATCCCAAGCGTGAACTCAAAAAAGTATTTGATGTTGGCGATTTAAACCCAGAGCAAAATTTAAAATCAGATCAGTTGTCTGAGGCGCACGAACTGGCCAGCAAGACTGTCTTCACGCAGCTCAAATCAGGCCGTCAGGTTTTGTCAATTGGCGGCGGCAATGATTACGCCTTTGCAGACGGGCTGGCCCTGCTGAAGAGTTCAAAGACGAAACCCTTAATAATCAATGTGGATGCGCACTTGGATGTTCGAAGCCTTGAGCGCGGCCTGACGAGTGGAACTCCCTTTTTTCGCCTGCTCGAGTCAGGCCTAGAGTTTGATTTTGTTGAACTGGGTACACAGACCCAGTGCAATT
>JBGSQJ010000116.1:0-10683 GCA_041738165.1 Bdellovibrionales bacterium | reverse complement strand
CGACGTAGATCGGATAGTCCTTGAGCCAATTTCGCATTTCATTCGTAAAATTGAGTTCATGCCGATAATCAACCTCTTGTTTGAGCATGTCGCGCACTTCTTCGAATATTTGATCGGTGCGAGGCCCTTTGGGAACAAATTCAGTTACGCCCAAAAGAAAACGAATCACTTTTAAGTCAGAATCAATAGCGGCGTCGACTCCAGGATATTGAATCTTGACGGCAACGACTTCGCCCGTTGATTTGATGCGTGCTTTGTGCACTTGACCAATAGAAGCGGCGGCGCTGGACTTGGTTTCGATTTCAAGTTCGCCGGCGAGTTCAGGTCCTAGCTCACTAACTAGGACAGCCTCCATGGTGGACCACTCCACTGGCGGCGAATCTTGTTGAAGCGTTTTTAACAAATCGTTGAGCTCTTTGGGTAAAAGTTGTTCACCATACACAGACAGGGTTTGGGCGATTTTCATACCCGTGCCTTTGAGTTGTCCAAGCTCTTGGACCAAAAAATCTAGATTGCGAAGTCCGCCCGCTTTTATTGACGCCTTAATCAAGGCCGCACCTCGAGAGAAAATGGATGTTCGCAATCCTTTGATAGGTGAGTTGTTTTGCGGCATAGTCATCTTATATGCGTAAAGCGGCACTTCTTACAATAGGAACCGAGATCACCTCGGGTGAAATCGTCAATTCAAATGCCGCTTGGATTTCGACTCGGCTCGAGGCTTTAGGGGTGCGGGTGAGTTCACACCTAAGTGTACGTGACAATCCCGACGAGATGATGCGAGCCCTAGAATTTTTGTCTGATGTGAATTTGGTGGTGGTGACGGGTGGCCTTGGGCCCACATCAGATGACTGCACTCGTGAAGTTTTGGCGAAGCACTTTGGAGATCAACTCGAATTTCGAGAAGCGGTTTGGGTCGCGCTTCAAAAGTTCTATTTGGAGCGAGGCTTGCCTTTGCGAGACGCACACAGGCACCAGTGCCACTTCCCAAGCGGGGCCGAGGCGCTCCCCAATGCGGTAGGGACGGCGCTTGGTTTTTTTAGAAAACACAAAGCACAGCTCTTTTTCGCCTTGCCGGGCCCGCTGCGCGAGCTTCAAACGATTTGGCAAGATGAAGTTGAGCCGCGCCTCGCGCCTTTGATTAGAAAATCGCCCCTTAAATGGGTGAAGTGGACTTGCCTGGGTTCGCCTGAGAGTGAAATTGCTGAGTTGGTCGAGCCGATTTTAAAGAACTCTGAAATCGAAGTGGGATACCGGGCTCAATGGCCTTACGTCAAAGTGAAAATCTTCGTCGATCCAATTGAGGACCGAGAGTTTATTGAAAGAGTGGACCAAGCGCTATCGCCATTTATTGTGGGTCGGGGGAGCGAAGATTTGGCTATGCAGTTTATTGAACTTTGGCCAGGTCAAAGGCTTCGAGTTTTAGATCGAGTGAGCGAAACAGAGCTGGTCACGCGGCTTTGTTCAGCTTCAAAAACGAAAAAAAATATCGAAATTGAATTTAAGATTGGTTCATCAAGTGTTGATCACGAGGCGGATTTTGATCTTGAACTCTCCAAGCAAGATGGCGGCTTTCAAATCGATTTGTTTTTGAATCAAAAAAAGTACAGTTATAAAATGACTCTGCCCTTTAAAATACCGCTCGATTCTGAGCGGGGCCGAAAAGCGGCTGCCGAGTGGACTATGTGGTTTGCGGTGAAGACGCTTAGGGGCACGGCGACGCCTCACTGAGCCAACCCTGAACCTCATTGAAATTAGAAAAATTGTCGTGCTTTTTGTAGCCATTGAGCAAAATTTTGCAGCGGCGCCGAATCGAATCGCGAACCAATTCCCGATTTTCTTCAGATAGTCGCGAGCACTCGAGAACCGCGCGAAGCGCTTTGACGCGGTAATAGTCCATGGCGACGAGAGAGCGAGAGAGTTGATCTCGGTGGCCGCCATTTTTAATGACCAGGCGATCTGCGGTAAAGCCAATGGGCTCGCGCGCCGCCATCAACAGCCAAAGTGCGTAGTCTTCGCACACCGGAAAGTCTTCTCGAAAGCCGCCCATTTGATCGAAAAAATCACGCCGAATCAGCGCTGCCGATGGAGAAACCATGCAAAGCTCAACGGCACGGTGAAAAATATCACCGCCAGATTTTCGATGCTTTGAGTGTTCATTGACTCGAACACCACCGCGCACCCAGATTTCATTGCAATGAATCCACTTGAACTCATTTGCGAGCACCATTTGTGTGATCAGTTTTTCTGGTAACCACTGATCGTCTGAATCTAAAAAGGCAAGCCAATCTCCCTTGGCATTTCGGGCTCCAAGGTTTCGAGCGGCACTGACACCGCGATTTTTTTGAGTCAGCCTCTCGCAGTGAAAACCGGGTTGGCGCTCATCTAGCCATCGATCAAACAGCTGACCTGTGCCATCTGTGGACCCATCGTCGGCGAGAATCAACTCAAGGGGCGGCAGATGCTGATTGGCCACGGATTCTAGAGCCTTTAGTAAAAAGCTTGATCGATTGAAGGTGGGCAAAATAACTGAAACAGAATTCATTCTACTATCGGGTTACTAGGCCTGAATCGGCTTGGCAAAGCTCCCCATTTTTGTTACGGTGCATAAAATGTTTTTCGAAGGCGCAGAGAAAAAATTTGAAATTGTGGCTCGAGGTGCGGGCTTCTTGGCGAAGCCAGAGACTTATTGGCAGGGCGTGGTGGAGCTCTCGGGCGCTCGAATCGTGTCGATGATTAGAAACGAAAACAGCATCGCCTTTTTACTATCAGAGTCGAGTCTTTTTGTCTGGGACGATCGGCTGACCATGATCACGTGCGGAGAAACGGGGCTCTTTCGCTCGGTGGAGTTTCTCTTGAATGAGCTCGGGTCTGACCGGATAGAATTTCTCACCTATCAACGTAAAAATGAGTACTACCCCCATCGTCAGCCGACAGATTTTTTTCGAGATATGCGGGCGCTCAAGGCCATGATTCCTGGGCGTGCCTATCGATTTGGCGATCCTGATGAGCATCACCTTTATCTTTTTCACCTCGACAAAAACTATGTACCAGAAGCGAGCGACAGCACTCTTGAAATCTTGATGTACAATTTGCGAGGTCCGGCAGCTGAAATATTCAATTGTGATCAAACCATCGAGCGGGTGCGCGAGTTGACCCGCATGGATCGATTCTTCCCCGGCTTTCAGATAGACGATCATCTCTTTCAGCCTTGTGGGTATTCACTCAATGCGATTAGTGGAACGGATTACTACACCCTTCATGTGACGCCCGAAGAAAATGGCAGTTATGTGAGTTTTGAAACCAATATCCGCTTGGGTTCGCCAAAGATAGATGTGATTCGCAGTGTGGTTGAGGTTTTTCAACCGGGCTCCTTTGATATTATTTATTTTCATCCGGCAAAAGAGCTGGGCGCTTTTGATCTTTCTCCGTATATCCAAAGAAATTATGTGCGTGAGAGCTTGCGCTGTGGGTATGAGCTTGGCTTTTCTACTTACGGCCTACGTTCGGATAGCCCCAAGGCCGCCGTTTTACTGGGAGAATAATTTGAGCGATTGGATCGAAGAAAACTACAAAGAGGGTTTGAACTTTAGGCTCGCCAAAAAAGCAGACCTCTTTAGCGGCCAAAGCGACTTTCAAAAGGTTGAAGTTTTCGAAAGCACGCACCACGGCCGCGTGCTGCTCAATGACGGTTGCTTTATGCTCAGTGAGCGCGATGAGCGCATTTACCACGAAATGATCGTGCACCCCGCGTTCAGTGTTTTGCCAGACCTGCAGAATGTCTTGATCATCGGCGGTGGTGATGGTGGAACAGCGCGCGAAGTCTTGCGTCACCCGAGTGTTCATAGAGTGGTCATGGTCGAAATCGACTCGATGGTGGTTGAGGCCAGCAAAAAGTGGATCCCGCAAACGGCAGGCAAACTTATGGACTCGCGCCTCGAGCTTAAAATTGAAGACGGCGTGAAATATTTAAATGAGTCCAGAGAGAAATTTGATTTGATCATCATAGATTCAACTGACCCGAATGGAGCGGCTGAACCTTTGTTTGGTAAAGATTTTTACGCAGATGTGGCCCGTTGCTTGAATTCAAAGGGCATTGTGTTGGCTCAGGGTGAGAGTGTGTTTTACGAGACCGAAACGCAAAAACGACTTCTTGAGGTTGCCTCTGGTTTTTTTGAAACCCGTAGCTATTACAATTTCACCAACATGACTTATCCGGGTGGGCTATGGTCGTTCTTGTGGGCCTCCAATGGTTGCCACCCGTTGAAAGACCAAAGAGCCATTTTGGATTTAGAGATGTATTACTACAATTCTGAGATTCACAAAGCGGCATTCGCGCTTCCGGAGTTTCAAAAGCAAGCCTTGAGTCGATGGATTCAGATCTAGAATTCGGTTTTCAAAAACTCATTTGGCAAAATCAGATCGCTCTCAAAAATGAGAAGTATTCGGTCGATGAAATTTTAGAAAATCTTGCTCCGCAAATGACAAGTGAGCGGACAGCAAAACTTAAAGGCGTCGTCGAGGCGAGGTCGCGCCGAGTCGTTTCGGTGTTAGAGAATATCTATGATCGTGGAAATGTGAGCGCGGTGATGCGCTCCGCTGAAGCTTTTGGATTTTTAGAGGTTCACTTGATTGATCAGCCCGGTCAGCGCTTCAAGGCGGCGAACCGCGTGACAAGGGGTGCAGAAAAGTGGCTCGACATTCACTCCCACAAAGAGCCTTTGAGCGTGGTCAATGAACTTAAAAATCGAGGTTATCAAGTCCTTGCGACGGACTTAAATGCGAGTAAAGATATTTCTGATGTGAATTGGCATCTGCCGACAGCCTTTGTGCTCGGAAATGAAAAAGAAGGTGTGTCTCAAGATCTACTGGGCCAAGTGGATTCAAGTTTTCGCATTCAGATGGCCGGGTTTTCTCAAAGCTTCAACCTATCAGTCGCTGCCGCGCTTATCTTTTACCATGCTCATCTCGAGAGACAGAAAAATCCGGAATCATTTTTGATGAGCGCAGATGAGAGGCGGCAGTGTTTGGCCAATTATTTTTTGCGATGCTTTGATTTTCCGGAGCGGCATTTGCGTCGTTAGAGTTGCATTTGCGACACCAAAAAAAGTTGTAACTCGTCGACGTACCTACTCAGAAGATTTGTTCAGTTTTTGGGTGTTTTGCGCTCTTAACTTTTTGAGCTGCATCATCTCTTTTTCAATTCGGCGTTTATCAAAACCGGACCCTGCGTGATTTTTTTGATCGGCTAAAATGGCTATTTGTTGATCGAGCTTTCGATTTTCAGATTCAAGCGCCAAAGAGTTTTGACCCTTTCTATAGGCCGCTAAAAAACTGGGCTCACTGGTCGAGGGGCAAACGTTCCAATAGGGAATCGCTGTTCGGCCAAGTTCAAAGGCGTTCTCGGGTAGGCAATATTCAACGAGACCGGCATTTCGGCCATTGACGTAAATGGTTTGCCACTCACTCATGCTACTGCGTCCACATTCGCCTGCGTATTGATCGATTTTGTCGAGGGCTTGCCCCTGGGCTCCGTCGCGTCTACCGAGTTCATACCAATCACGCTTTGAGCATTGAACAGTGTCTGTTGTGAGGGCGCAGCCCGCGGCAAGAAGAAGAGAGAAGCCCAATCCAATAGCCATTAGGCTGAGTTCGAAATGTTTCATCTCCCCACATCTACCAAATAACGCGCAGCAATGCAAGGCGACTTGTTGCCCTGCGAAGTGCTACGCCATAGGTCAAAGTTTTCAGGAGTGCAAAGAATGTCGACAGAAGAACTCTATGGCGAAAAGGCGATTCGCGAAAACAGGCTTGAGAGTTTTCCCAATCGCACAAGGGTTCGCAGATACACCATCGATTTTACGTGCCCTGAGTTCACCTGTGTGTGCCCGAGATCGGGGTTTCCCGACTTTGCGACCATTCGCATTCGCTATGTGCCGCACGAGAGCTGCGTGGAGCTCAAATCCCTCAAACTCTATATAAACGGGTTTCGCGATCAAAAGATCTTTCATGAAGATGTCACGAATCAGATTTTAGACGATTTGGTGAAGCTGCTTGACCCTTGGGAAATAGAGGTCGTGGGCGATTTTAGTGTAAGAGGGAATATAAAAACCGTGATAACGTCTCGTCACGAGAAAAAGTAAGGCAAGGCCCAAGCCGAAGCTCAGGCCTCGCCAATGGCTGGCAAGGCCCAGGAGTCAGAGTGAAACTACTTCGAAGATCGTGCCAGGCCTAACTCAAGCTAGAGCTACGTAACTTTATTAAAATCATCAGGTGTGAGGCAGTGACCAAAAATCAGCCGAGAAACAACAAATTAACCGCAAGTCGGCAAAAGAATCTTTTGTTTCAAAAGGTGGCGATCTTTGTCGATGCCGAGAACATCGAAATGTCGGGCCTAAAGCATCACGAAGGGCGCACGGACTATAAGAAAATTTTGGATCAAGTCGGGGATCGAGAGATCATTCGAATTCTGTATTACAAGCCGATTTACAAAGATATTTCGGCAGAATTTGAGTCTTTTTGGCGCTCGCTCGGCGGAGAAATTCGCCGGCCCACCAAGAATGCCGATACGTTTTTGGTTATTGATGCGGTCACTATGGCTGATAAAATAGATGTGGCCATTATTCTGGGCGGTGACAAAGATTTCTTGCCGCTGATTTGGTATCTTCGCTCGCGCGGCTGCCGGGTTGAGATCTGGTCTTGGCCAGAAACCACCTCGCCTGAGATGCAGAGCGCTTCTGACTTTTATCAGCCGCTCAATCAGAAGTTCGTCATTAAAAAGTCTTGAATTTTCAAGGGCTCAGCCTTAATTTTCAAGGCGCTTCCCATGTGCGCCCGTAGCTCAGCTGGATAGAGTACCTGGCTTCGAACCAGGGTGTCGGAGGTTCGAATCCTTCCGGGCGTGCCAAAATAAAAAAGCCGACCAAAGTGTCGGCTTTTTTATTTTGTTTCAATCGGCAGTGTTTGAGGCGGGGTCGTGGTTCGACAAAAATCGCATGATGCGATTTTTGAGCGTAAGCCCCGAAGCGTTAGCGTAGGGGTTGAGCACAGGATGTGCGAAAACAATCCTTCCGGGCGTGCCAAAATAAAAAGCCAGGTTTTGACCTAGCTTTTTTATTTGTTAGAGTCGGGGCTATGTGCGCATCCTACATGATCAAACAGCGCGGAATCCCAAGGCTCGCCACCGAAGTGCGCACCGATGATTTTGAGCAATACTATGATTTTTTGATCGTGCCGCATAGAAACGCGCCCGTGATCAAACTCGTCGGCGATCAAAATGTTTTAACTCCGATGCGATTTTCTCTGCTGCCCAGTTGGTCCAAAGAGCCCAAGGTCAAATTTGCCACTCACAACGCTCGCCTTGAAACGATCGACTCAAAGCCCACCTGGCGCACGGTCTTTGTTAAGAGACATTGCATAGTGCCCATGACCGACTTTATTGAGCCGATCTACGAAGGCGACTTGGCCGGCAACATGGTGGCGTTTCATCAAAGGGACCACGAATGGATTTACGCCGCCGGCGTTTATGATGAGTGGGTGAACAAAGAGACCGGCGAGGTGATTCCAAGCTTTTCGATAATTACAAATGATCCGCCGCCATTTATCGAAGGCGTTGGTCACGATCGTTGCCCCATTTTTTTAACTGAATCTGGCGCGAGCGATTGGCTCGGCAACGAAGGCGAAAAAGCCAGCGTGCTCAAAGAGTTTTTGGTCAGCCACAATTCTGTGCCAGACCTTGCCGTTGAAAAACATCGACCCATGCGGCCTGGCTGGGAGAAGCGAAAGTAAATTCTTTCAACGCGATTTCATTAGGATCGATTGCAACAACTTATTCTAAAACGGACGACCTACAGATTGTGCGCTTTTGAGGCGGCTCAGGAACTCTTCGCGAGGGATCAAGATGGCGCCCCATTTTTTGGCCAGGCCTGCGGCCATTTGAGTGTCCATGAACTCGTGACCATTGGCAGTTAAACGCTCGACTAGGTCATAGAGCGCCAATTTGGCGGCGTCGTTTTCGGTGTGGAACATACTCTCGCCTGCATAAACGCCATCTACGAAAACTCCGTACATGCCGGCCACAAGTTTTCCATTGTGCCAAACTTCAGTGCTGTGAGCGTAGCCAGCCTCGTGAAGTTTGGTGTACTGGTCGACAAAAGTATCTGAAATCCATTCGCTATCTCGAACTTTTTCGCCCGTTTTCGCATCGATTTTCCAGCGCACCATGGCCCGGCAAGCTTCAACCACCTGGCGAAAGGCCTTGTTGTAAGTGACTTCGTATTCACCAGAAGCCATCGCTCGGCGAATAAACCGCATGTCGGAACTGCCAATTCGCATTTTTGAAAAATCCAAGATCCCTCTTTGGGGCGGGCAAAACCATCGACCCTTACCGTCTGGAGTCACGCTCCACGGAAAATATCCACAGCGGTAGGACTCTTTTAGAGACTCCACTTCAATGGGAACGTTTTCGCTGACCAAACCGCCTCGCAGGTCATTGGGGACTCGTGAAAATTCAGTCTGGATGAGGCTTTCTTCAGCCTTTAAAAGACCTTCTTCACACGAGGTCTTGGGATCTGTGCTCGCATGAGTCGAAGTTAGAGAGATCGCTAGAACCAGCATGGGTAGGCGGCAAAAAATGTTTCGCATTCGAGCGAATCTATTGGAATGTTGGACGCTCGTAAAGCCGGGCTGAAATCTTTACCTAAGTGTCTAGGGGGCGGTCGTCCCTTGGATGGATTCGTCTAATTTCAATAAGGGGGGATAAAAAAGATTATGCCCGTCGAGACCTGGCAAAATATTTAGCAATGCCATTTTAACTCCCCATTTTTTTGAGTATGTCGAAATAGGCTCAATTGGCTCAATTGGCTCTGATTCTGATTTGAAAAGGAAGGCACGAAATCAAACTCGGCAAGGCGGATTTGGCGTCTCATTTGTCTATTTCGACATATTGGCAAAGAGTGGACCTTGTGAATAAATGGGCCGATCAAAAAGACGGCTGATCAAAAGGATGGTGGTCAATTTTATTATCCCATTCATTAAACGCATCGTTTGTGATTCTGAGCCCACTTCCATATAATTCAGAAGAGCCGTGAGATGGGTGGTTTCTTTGATTCGTGTTCAGTTTGATGTGACCTGTTTGATTGAGAAAAAGATATCGGGGATTGGCGTGTACACCATGTCCCTTTACCGAGCTCTCGCCAAGGCGTCGGTTCGCCAGGGAAATATCGAACTTCGCCCGGTGATTAAGCTCTCAAGAAGTTTAAAAAAGTCCCACGTGCAAGAGCGAATTGGAAACCCTGGCGAAGTGTTTTGGCCAGTCGTGGATGAGTGGATCGGCGCAAAAGTCTTTCACGGGCCCGATTTCAGGCTTATCACCAAAACAAAAAGACTTAAGCGCGTGGTCACGATTCATGACTTGGCAGTTTTTCATAAAGGTTTCAACGCTGAAAGGTTTCGTGAACGTGGGCAGGCCCACCTTAGTGATTTACTAAAACGGCAGCAGCCCGATATGGTGTTTGTCCCCAGCCACAGTGTGAAAAATGAATTTCTCGAAAAGTTTTCGGAATACAAAGACCGTGTGGTGGCTATTCATCACGGAAGTGACCACATTCAAATGGGAGACCCCAAAAACGTTGGTGCTCGCGATCCGTACTTTTTATTTATTGGCAATATAGAGTTTAGAAAAAATCTGGAACGAGTCATAAAAGCCTTCACCTTGTTTCATGAGCGCCACCCCGATTTTAAACTTTTGCTGGTTGGCCAAGATGGCTACGGCGCTGAAATCATCAAAAAAGGCATTGCGAGCAGCCCGGTTCGCGATTCGATTGTTCGATTTGATTTTATGCCGCTCGAGCAGCTGGGGGAACTTTATGAGAAAGCTTGTGGTTTTGTGTTTCCTTCGCTCTACGAGGGTTTTGGGATTCCGGTGCTCGAAGCCATGCGTAGATCTTGTCCATTGATCACAAGCAGATTTGGCGCGCTTGGTGAGATGGCTCAAAGTGCGGCTCTTACCGTAGACCCCCAGTCGGTCGAAGAAATTCAATTCGCCATGCAAAAATTGGCCGAAAGTGAATCTTTAAGAGCTAAGTTGGTGAGTGATGGTTTGAAGCAGGCACAGAAATTCACATGGGCGAAGTGTGCGTCCGAGGTGGCGAAAGTCTACACTGAGCTTTAAAACTCACCCTTAAAATTCAAGCGCAACTGATTTTCTGACGAATCAGGATACCTGGTGTTGGAAGCGCGAAGAAAGCGCGTGCGCACCGACAATCTATGCAGCAAGAGCAAATCCACATCGGCGCCGTAGCCCCACTCAAAGAGACTGGGTGGGTAGGTGGCGGTGCGATCGCGATCAAACGTTGTGCCTTGGGCTGCCAAAAATGGAGCCAGGCGATGCAGGCCCACTGGAAAGCGCGGCGAATAATATTTGAAGTCGATGGCCTTTTGAAATTCGACTCTGGCCGAACTCACCGTTTTGGCAAGATAGCTGTCATAGCTGGTGAGCAGTGGAATATTGAGTTTATCGCTAAACGAATAGGGTTGGTATTCGACATCCACATCGCGATTCTCAGCAAAGGCGTGGTAACCCGCCCCAGATAAATAAAATTCGTAAGGAAATCCGTAGGTCCCAAGAGTCGTAATGAAGTTGGTGTTGTACTCTTTTCGCCATTCTCCGAGCTGTGATTGCAAACG
>JBGSQJ010000112.1:0-1995 GCA_041738165.1 Bdellovibrionales bacterium | reverse complement strand
TTAATTTTAGCGGTACTGACTGCATGTCTTGCAGCGTGCAGTAGCGCGCCCACGGTTCAAGAAATTTCCAGCACGGCTAACCCGGCTGAGGAAATTGCCAAACTCGATTCCGATATCTCTTCGGCCATGGCCAACCACGTGGATGTGCTTTCACCAGATAATTTTCGGGAGTCTAAGGATGCACGGGATGACGCTAAAAAAAGCCTCGATAAGCAACGCGACTCCAAGGGCACGTTAGCTTTGGTTGCGAAGTCGCGGGCTTACTTGGACCGATCACTTAAATTTGCCGAAGTCGGTCGTAAGAATATAGGAGATGTCTTGATTGCGCGCACAGCTGCAATTGAAGCCAGAGCTCCCGATTTAATGAAGAGAGAGTTCAGTTTAGCCGACGATAGCTTAAAAGACGCGGTCGAAGACATCGAGGATAACAATTTAGAGACCGTAATCAAAAATCGAAGCGCTCTGCAGATGGCTTACTTGGATGTTGAATTGAAATCGATCAAGATGGCCGCGCTCGGGCCCTCGCAAGAGACCATCGCTCGCGCTATCAAAGAAGGCGCCAACGAGTTTGCGCCCCGAATGCTGGCGATTGCAGAGAAAAGCGTGTTAGATACCGAAGCGTATATCACGGCCAATCGGCACAACAGAGCCCAGATCGATGCCCGCTCCATGAAGACCAACAAAGCGGCCGATCATGTGCTGAAAATTTCAAGAGAGTCTAAGGCCGGGACAAAGACGTCATCTGAAGAAACCGCACTGCTTATGGAGTCTGAAAAGACCAAAGTCAAACGCGGCAGCGCGGCCAACGTGTCGTTGTCAGCTGAGAACTCAGGTCTTCAGGCGAGTCAAGATTTGGACCAAAAGTATGAGCAAGCTCGCGCTCAGTTTAGCGCCGATGAAGCTGAAGTGTACAAGCAGGGTAACGCACTCGTGATTCGCCTTAGAGGCTTAGAGTTCCCCGTGGCGCAGGCTGTGCTGAAAGGTTCAAACTTTCCGCTGCTAAGCAAAGTGCAAAGAGTGATCGCAACGTTCGACAATGGATCAGTGGTTGTCGAAGGCCATACGGATTCAAGCGGAGGCAAAGTCTTGAATGAGAAGCTGTCAGCGGATCGTGCTGAGGCCGTGAAGCAGTATTTTATCTCCAACGCCCAAGGTGCACAGATAGACATTGAGTCAGTTGGGTATGGCTTTCAAAAGCCGCTTGGAACTAACAAGACGGCGGCCGGGCGCGCACAAAATCGCCGCGTCGATGTCTTGATTCGGCCAGAGCCAAGCTCCACGAGCACCAGCCTTTAACCAATAGCTCCAATTTTTTGATAGAACCCTCCCGAGCGGAGGGTTTTTTTATGGAGTTTGAGACGGTGGCTAGGGCTTAATCAATTTAAATGCGATGGAGTTTGGCCTAAAGAGTGCATTTTTTAGATTGAAACCTGGGGGGTGTGGCTTTTGAGGCTGGGGCTCGTCAAGTTCGTCGATAATAAATCCGGCTGACTTAAATGCTTTCCAATACAGCTTGAGCGGGCGGTGAAAAAATAAAAAGGGGCTGGTGAAGTGATTCCATGCCTCTTCATTCACAGGGAAATCATTGAAATAGGGTTGGGTCCATTTGTATGTGACTGTGCCGTCGGCCTGAATTTTGGTTTCATCTGATTGGGGAAAGCAAGGGTGAGAGAAAACGAGCACAGCTGTGCCTCCCGGCTTCAATACTCGAAAAAATGAGTGTGATGCTGCAAATAGATCTGGAAAATCCATCAGAACATAGTTGGAAACGATTTTGTCGACGCTCCCATCGCTGATCGATTTGAGTTCCGTGCAAGAGTCGACCAAGTAATTGATATTCAAACCTTCAGAATGCTTTTTTGCCTCTTTTATCATCTGGTCAGCAAGATCAACGCCAATCACATTGGCCGATTTACGCGCCAATTTTCGAGATAGGTATCCAGTGCCACAGCCGGCGTCTAGAATGGTCAACCCTTCAACATCACCAAGAAGATC
>JBGSQJ010000094.1:0-4934 GCA_041738165.1 Bdellovibrionales bacterium | reverse complement strand
AAAGCTTGTACAAAAGAGGGCTTACGGATATAGATCGTTCGAAAATTACCGACTGAGGCTGTTAAATGCCTGTCTGTAGAGGCTTTAAGGCGCACGCCCACCATGAAGTGAGAAGAACCCCATCTCCCCAGTAGACTCTGGCAGTTGAGTATCACAAGAATCGCAGTGTCTCAAAGTCGACGGTCAAGATATAGCGGATTGCCCCTTCGGGCTTCGCGCAAAAGTAGCATCATGCTACTTTTGCCGAACAGGCCTCTAGAACGAACTTAGCCAGCATCGTCAGATAAATAAAAAAAGGCCGGTAAGAACCGACCTTTTTTTTAATGGAGGTGGCGAGCAGATTCGAACTGCTGTAGCCGCTTTTGCAGAGCGGTGCCTGGCCACTTGGCTACGCCACCTTTGATGGACAGGGCGACATACAATCATTTCTGCCCCAAAAAGACAACTTGAGGCTTCAGCCAAAGAGCTGACCCAATTGGACAATGGGTTTACAGACAAGCTCGTCCGCTCGATGCCATTCGGGCGAACCGATCCGTTCAAGTTTTCTGAGGTCCGCAAGTCCCCTTGCGACGCGCAGCAACGACTGCCTCCGCCGATGGTTCATCCCCATACTTTCAAACTCCGGGGGAACGCATGCGGGCTCAAATCGCCGAGATTCAATGTGGTGAGCAAATTTTCTGGCCGCGGACACTCTCTCGAGGACGTCTTGCCAGCTTTGGCCCTCACCCTCTCGCCAATTGTCAGTGAAAACCAAGAGGTCAAAACGATCGAGCAGTGGCCCACTCAATCGATTCACCACGCTTCGGCAATGCGAGGCAGACCTCGTGCAGCCATTTTTGTACCCAGGCTCCATTTTCCCGCATGGGCACAAATTAGTGGTCGCCAAGAGATGAAATTTGGCGGGCAACACCGCCTCATCGCCATATCTTGCGAGATGAATTTCGCCATTTTCGAGCGGCTCTCTTAAGGATTCTAAGACCACTGGGTGAAATTCTAAAAACTCATCCATCACCAATACCCCTTGGTGGGCACGGGTGATCACCCCGGGCTGAATCGGAAGTCCTCCACCGATCATGGCTTGAGGTGTGACCGAATGATGGGGAGACTGAACCGCGTACCAGTTTTCGCTCAATGCGGATTGTCCAAATAGGCGAACTCGCTCTTTGAACAATTCGGGGTCAGGAGCTTCGAGCAATGAAGGCAAAACCTGAGTAAAGGTTGATTTTCCCGATCCTTGAGGCCCGGCAAGAAGCACGTTCAAACGAGAATGGGCGACCAAAGCCAATAACTCACTCACAGGCTCAGAGAAGGTTAGCCCTGAGACTTCGGGCCGCACCCAGTGCTGGCCCCAATTTACGCAAGACTCTCTTCGATTGGCCTCTTGCTCACTCAAATGGGCCCACTCGTGCCACGTTCCCTCACCCACATGGCCAGTGACTTTTCCTGTGATCAGCTCTTCATCTCTCACCGCGCTCAATGCTCTGGCAAAATCAAAAGGTGCACAGATTTGCCCCTCAAGACTGACTTCGCCAAACCACACACTGTCTGCCAGTCGAGCTTCAAGTCCACCTGGCAATTGATCTGTGAGAGCCAAAATCCCTGCCACAATCGCAAGCTCCGCGCCTGAGCTCGAGCTGCGTTTTGCAGGAGAGCGAAAATTCACGACGACCTGTTGGCCCTTGGGCCACCTCAATCCCGCCGATCGAAGCGCGGTTTTGATTTTAATACCGACCTCTTTAAGACGCGTGTCCGGTAAGCCTACAAGATGCATTTGCGGGATGCCCGGAATCAGGCGTAACTCTAAGTCCCCAAGCGATAGCTTGTGGTGCTCGCGATAAAGAGTTTTTAAAATCATAGACCCAATGCCAAGAGCAAACTCGACGCCTAACAATCAACCCAGCGGTGGTCATCTGAGGTCCGAAAAAATCGAAATACGGACGAGTGCCGACCCCGATCCTAAATTACGAATTTATAGGTAAACTAAAGTTCGCCCTTAAAGTCTTGAGACTTGCGAACATCCGACAAAGGGTGGTTTTTGTCGATTGCTTCTCTGAGTTTGCCAGATGTGACGCTGGCATAAATCTGGGTGGTCTGCAAACTTGAATGTCCAAGTAGCATTTGGATCGTTCGCAAATCCGCCCCACTCTCTAAAAGCGAAGTGGCGCAGCCATGGCGAAATTGATGAGGACCAATGGGCGACTCAAAACCCGCCTTGGCCGACCAGGCGGCCAGCCATCTCCACACATCTACGCGCGAAGGCCGATGGCCTCGATCGTTGAGCAAAATCGAAGAGGGCTCTTTACCGATACCTTCAGACTTGATCAACTGGGGACGAATCTCTTTTAAATACACCCGCAGTTCATTGAGCAGATTTCCTGAAAGCGGCAACAGACGCTCTTTGCCGCCCTTGCCCACGACCTTAAGCCATCCATCGGTTGAACTAAAATCTTGCAAGTCGAGCCCAACAAGCTCGCTCACCCTGCAACCCAAACCAAATAGCAAAAGCAAGGTCACTTGATTGCGAGCCGAGCGATACACATCTTCGGCGCGAGAAGCCTCATACAATTTATGAAATTCATCAAGAGTGATCGGCTTGGGGAGTGAGGGCTGAACGCGAGGCGGACGCAGTTCTCGAAGCTCAGGGGCCGAATCGCCTTTGGATTCTAAAAAGCGAAAATAGGTGCGCAAACTGCTAATCACGCGCGCTTGACTGCGCGTTGAGAGTTTTTTTGATTTCATGTAATCGAAGAGTTCAATGAGCGGCTTGCCGGTTTGGCGAAAGTCGTCAAACAGTTCAAGATCTCGGCGGTATGCCATCACCGTATTTTGTGATCGACCGCGCACATGCTGCAAATCTTCGAAGAACTCACTCCAGCGCTCTAAGGCCATATCTAATTAGCGCGAATTTTTTTAAAGATGGCAAGATGTTAATTAAGAACCAAATCCCACGAGTGTGGAGAACTGACCGTTGTACTGCTCATTTCCTGAGCCATCAAAGTCATAAACTTGCATTTGAATTACACCATCAAAATCGTCATCGGTGACATCGTTCGTGCGAAGCACAACCTTCTTTGTTCCACCTGAAGACAGAACCACTTCAAAACTGTCGCCCGAGAAGGTTCCATGGCCGGTAAAGCCGTAGTAGCGCATGTCCTGGCCGGGTTCACGAAGGCCAATGATCAAGCCATTGTCTCTTGCTCCGGCCGTTGGCCGATCAAGAAAGAAAATTCGAACTTCTGAAAAAGAGGCCCATGTGTGCTGCGCGTTTCCGGTCAGAAATGAGAAATCATAAATGCTTAAGATGCTCGCGATAGGCCCGAGCTCGCCATGACTATCAGCGAAATAAATAACAGTGTTCGGGTCATCATTGAGAGCGAGCGCCTGCGCCACGTCGCCACTCGAAAGAGCCTGCGCTTGGGATTGGCTGACCTCAGATAGCATCACGGCGAGATCTTGCGCGCTAAGGCCCGCATTGGCTTCACGCCATTGATTCGAGCACCCTACAGTCAGGGCCACAAGAACCAGACCGGTTACGACTTTCCAATTTTTTAGGGCTCTTGGTTTCACAAAATCGTTCCTTTTATAAAGTCAGCTCACCATTGAAGGCTTTGCTTACATCTAAATCGTCAAAAGTGCCAAGCTTAGTGTATCCATCTCCGCTCAAAGGCTCAGGCCCTTGCTTCGTGTTGATACCATTGCCGCTCTTCCAGGCTCGGCAGTCGTAGGGGCCGAGAGATACAAACCAGCAATAAGTTGGCGGATGCACATTCGTGTAGGGCGTGATCTCAAAGTTTTTGTACCAAACGCTACCGGTCACTTTGTCTTCGGCCGCCAAACCATCACCCAGTGAGGCCACGCCATCTATCACAACTACGATCGAGCCAAGAAAATCCTCAAATATTCCGTGCCAAACCTTGTTTCCGCTTTTTGTAAACCAGATGTTGTATTTAACCGCCTCGGCCGTGTCGCCAGAGGTAAAAAAGCCTTGGTAGGTGGTCCCGCCATAAACATATTGAACCGTGATCGTGCCACCGTAAGCATCGCCAATCTTGCCGAGGTTCAAATTGACTTTGACATCAGAGAGTTGATTCAAGTTTTGAATGTAGCGCTTTGAATAATCTCGATACACACTTGCACTCTCGAATTTGAATGGACTTGTTCCGCCATAAATCAAATTCGCGCCAGGATTTTGGCCAACTCCCACAACTGGTGGGTAATAGGCTTGGGCCGCAGGCGTCGATCCTGATGAGGTGTCGGCCCCCTCTTTTTTGGCACAGTGAACAACCGTCAAAGCGGTTATAAGCACCAATAAAGTTCGAGCTTTCATAGTCAATTCCTCCCGTATGCCAACACATATTGCGAAGCTTGTGCCGACTTTTTGGTCACCCCTATCTAATTGATATTACTTATTAAATGTTAAAAATGTTTCGTTTTGAGACACCCCAAAAGGTGTCAAACCTGACACTGTCTGACGATAATTGTCGCCAGACGCCCCTTGGTTTTGGCACCTCTATTGCTCTATGGTACTCTGCCGTGACTTCGCCTAAGGATTCTATGCTCAACGCCTTTACCTACATTCTTGAAAAGCTGACCTCACGAAAGGCCCGCCCAGCAGCCGAAAACGCGCGCCAGGTTCTGCCCATCGCCGATCAAGGCGATTCGTCGTTAATCCTCGCCGACCTTATGAAAATGGAGCTTATGGTTGAGTTGAAACCTACAGACCCTGACAAAGGCATTCAGGTGTTTCGCTCAAAGGGCTCTCAAATCCCAAATGTTTTAAATGAACTCGGTCGCCTCAGAGAAATTACGTTTCGTACCGTGGGCGAGGGCACAGGTCAGCCTCGAGACATCGATCGCTTTGATCAGTTTTACGATCACTATGTCGCCTGGGACAAGGCCACCAAAGAAATTGCGGGTGCCTACCGCATCGGCCG
>JBGSQJ010000378.1:0-8703 GCA_041738165.1 Bdellovibrionales bacterium | reverse complement strand
GGCATGTGAATCTGCCAGATGTAATAGGACGTCAAATAGCTAATCGTGAGCATAAACGGCATCACCCTTAAGACACGAACAAAATTGTGATACATATCAGGGATCAACGGCAGGCTGCGATCTAAAAATGACCACCAACCGGCCTTAAATGAAGTGTCTTCATTGCGAAACAACGCCTCGACAGAGCGAATTCCTGCACTGATGTACTTTCCACCGATCACACCCACAAGTTTTTTGCGAATTGACTGAAACCGTCCAGGATACTCGGCTGAGCTCGCGGGCAGCTCATCAGCTTCATGCACAGCCAAATTCACATAAGTTTGAATGAAATTGTCGGTGAACACCTGGGCCTGATAAAATTCTCTCTCATTTGGGTTCAGTTTTTCAGTATAGACACGCTCTTTGTTTGCGTTCAATTGCGCTTCGGTCTCATGCGAGGCTTTCAATGTCACTTTATGCACAAAGTTTGATTCTGATACGTCAGATACAATTAAGCCCGTTTGTTTGGCCAAATTTTGAGCCACCAAAAATCGATAGCGGTGCGCATTGATCCAGCCTTCACGATCCAGATCTTGGCCTGTTCGTTCGGCATAGGTATCGGCCATTTTGAGCCATTCGGGCTCAATGTTCTCGGCCCAACCATCTTTTTTCATGATGGCGTCGGCCTCGTCTTTTGCGGTCTGCCATTGAGCTTGCGCTTTGCTTGAAAGATTTTTGGGCGCGTACTCGAGCAGCGCTTTTCGTTTGTCGGCGCGCACACGCAAGCGATGCATGACCTCCCATTTTCGAACCTTGTGCACAAAGGGATCATTCAGATCTGGATCGCTCTTTGCCATTCGCTTTAATACGCGATCTGCCGTTGCCGAGAACCTACCTTCGAGTGTCTTGGATGGTTCGATCAATTCTGGATCAGCTTCATAAAACGAAAAGAATGCACGATGAAAAAGTTCGGCACTCAAAATCGCCGCACTATCAGAGCCCGCCTTTTCGCGCCAGCTCTCGGGCATATAAGGCAAAACCTCTTTTGTGTCTCCAGTCGTTGAAGCTAAAAACAAAACTTCACGAATATCTCGAACCTCTTTCGTGCTGTCTCTAGTTAAGTACTTGAGCCCCCCGATTGCCGCGGCTTTTATTGAGCCAAACCAATTGGGATAGTCTGTTTTTGACAGCCAATCCGATACAGATTGATCAATGGAATCTTGCAGTTCGTCTTTTGCCCAGCGGCTCGCCAAAACATCCCAGGTGCGACCGATAATCGCCTTTACCGAGCCTCGGCCATTGAGGGCCCAACGCAATGTCTTAATGGTTTGTGCGCCCGTCACTGAAGGCGCCTCTTTTTGAGCTTGTTCAGCCACCTTGAGCGCCTTTTTGAGAGCGGGCTGAACATAGCCCCAGTGGCGTTTGCTCATAACAAATTGATGATTGGGGAGATTTTTTTCGGCCGATTCTGAGCCATAGCCCGACCACTTGGATATCTTCTCTAAAACAGAAATGGGATCATAAATAAACTCATCTTGCGCCGGAAGTCCCACGGTTTTATAGCGCTTTGCCAATTCTTGTTCGGCCATTTGGCGAATCAACGGTTCGTTTTTAGCACTCTCAGGGTCTTTGCCTTGAGCCAATAGTTGCCGTTTGGCCTCATTTTCAGCAGAGATCAAATGGATCATTTTCACTTCGGCCGAGTAACTGTGAGCTCCGCCCTGTATATACCCCAAGAAATTTCTCAAGACTTCACTCGATGCAAACTGCGCCGTGGCGGCACCGATCGACGCGGTCCAACCAAAATAGCTAATCAAAAATGGAGCAAAGATCAAAAGATCGACGGCCACCAAAATGGAATCGGCCATTCCAAAGATCAAGGCTCCAAGGTAAAAAGTCTTCCAGTTCATAGCCAGATGCGAGTTCTGCCGCATCTGATAGCCCATGGTCGCTTCCCATGCGGTGTGCAGCCACTTGTTTTGCGGCTGAAAGTGATCCTTTAAAAATTCAAGGATGTGACGTATGCCTTGAGGAATAACCGCCAATGAAAAATACATTCCGTGGGCCAACTCATCCAAAATGCCTTTGTGCTCTTTGTTTAATTTCGAAAGCCAGCTCTCGCCCTCTTTTTTGGGGTACTTTTTTCGAAAATATTCTCGGTGAATCGAGTACTTCATCGCCACACTACCAACAAGCACTCCCCCGAGGATACTCGCCACGGTCGAAATTCGCTCGGCCATTCCGTGTGGAATCAACTGAGCCCAATCGATGTGCTGATAAGCCATTCCTGCAAGAACCGCAGTACCGCCGTAGAGAACTGATGGCAAAATCCAGCTCTTCCAGGTGGGTTTGGCTTTTTCTTTTGCCTCTTGTTTAACTGCAGCTTGAGTATCTGGCCCTTCGAGCTCGGCCAAATTTTGAATGCGCTCTTTCCAGTCTAACTTTATGTCCTGTGCGGCCGCCTTTGGAAACTGTCCCGACAAGAACAAGCCAAACCCAAGCGTCGAATTGGGCTTAGGAAGCACAACTCCGTTATCGGCCACCTGCCCCGAAACGAATCCCTCAAGAAAGCTCCACACCTGCGACAAAATCAAATTGTCACGCTGAACTCTCTCAAGTAGTCGCAAATCATCTACGTCAATAGCCAGCGCCTCACCGGCTTGATTGTGAAGCACAATCTGATTGGTGACTTCCATCTCAAAACTTTTCGAACTCGAATCGACCCAGCCATCACCCGGCATCGGAAACTGAAACACGGGAACCGGAAAGCCATTTTGTACCCCGCGTTTTAAATCGAGCTTGTTGATAAAGAAAAAACCTTCACCAGGTGACTCTGCACCTGGAGACTTCGCTTCAAAAATCGCTCTCGAAGTCGACACAAGAATCACGTGAGAGTCGGTCTCGAGCACGGGCTTTAAGGGTTGATCAATCTCGAGTGTGCCTTGTGCCGTTTGGATCTTGAATCCCTCGGGCGTCACGGCGGCGCTGAGCTCTAGGTTCTGAACATCAGCGTCCGTTTTGCGATCCGTCCACCGCTGTGAGCGCATGTAAAACGGATCGGCGTCAATCAGAGCATCGGTCTCTTCGACTTTCCAGGGGAATTCTTTGATTCCCATATCGCCAAACGCAAAACTCGTCATCCAAGGCGAGTCGTAATCCATCTGGTTCCAATAAAACCTTCTGAGCTCATGAGGTAGTAGATCGCCCGTCTTTGTAGCTTCAGATTTTTTCTCGCTAACAGGCGCTGCAAATGTGAGCGGAGCCGGTGTGAGAAGTGCGATGGAGAGACAAAGGACGAGATGAACGAGACGCTGGATTGTTTTAGACATTCGGCCTTATAGCACGGTGCGCATATCGGGTAAATAGATGAAATTAGGTAATATTTTCAATCTGCTTAAACTGTGATCAGTTTTGCTATTTGGTGCGCCGAGTTTTCGCCTTTTTTGTGACTTTTCGCTTTGGTTTGATTCTGGCTTTGCGCCTGATTTTAGTTTTTGGCCAAATGCCAAAGCGTTCGTCTTGGTTTTGAATGGCGTCGAATATTTTTGACGAATCGGTCTCGAAGTTAGGTGAAGAGATCGGCAAATAGAGCCATTTTCCAAGGACGGGATGAGTCTTGAGATCACTGAATTCTTGCTGCAAAGAGGGGTGGTGCTCGCGCTCGGTCGGGAGCAAAACTCCATTCCAGATATCAAAGTCATAACTCTCACCGCGGTACTCTCGGTCACCCGGATTTTCGGCTAAAAGCGCCACCATCTTGCCTGCATAGTAAGCGGCCAGGCAGCCAAACATCCGCTTAGTCATAAACGACGTGTCTTCAGAGAGCGATTCAAACAAAAATTCGAGTTCAAATATTTTAGCCATGCGCGATTTACTCGTTTTGACAGATCAGCGGAACAGTCAGCTTGGCGCTCGTCGTTTTTGGTCGAAAGCGAATCTGGGTGAGTGACTTCAAAAGATACTCCAAATCTTTGCTGCGCCCTTTTTTAAGAGTGTTGCACAAAACTTGAATCTGTCTGACCTGGCCGGTTTTGGAAATTTCAAGCCTCATAGATAAAAAACCGCTCCCTAAGTTTAAACCTTGAGCCACGATGGGATTGAGCCCTTCAGAAAAAAACTCTTCAACCTGGCGAATGGTAAGAGCACCCTCCCAAAACGGGCGAGGCTGAACAAACCATCCATTCATAACTAAGCGTCCTTCTCTGGGATCGCGAGATCCCTTGATTTTTTGCACTCCGTGCTTAACTGAAGGGTCAAAAACCAAGAGCTGATTGAACCTGGCCGGAATACGCACTCTCGGGCTTTGCAAAAAAGTCTCACCACCAGAGAATTTGCGTTTTTCCCAGTTGGTCAGCGAGTACACAAACGCCAGCGGGCCATGGGGAATATCGACGTGAGGATTTTGAAAACAACCATCTATGTAGAGACTGAGCCAAGGAGGTGAGATGTCATGGCAGCCTAGGTTTTCTCTACCCCAACTCACGAGCTGACGGTGAAACCGTTCGTAGAGCCGGATTGGAAAATAGTGGTTGGCCGGCGTTCGAAGCAAAGAGTACTCATTTGGAACATGCCAAAAGTCCCAAACAAATCTTTGAGAATGAACCTTAAGCGGGTCAGCAAAATTTGAATCAAAAACCCGGCGCAGCTCACCGGCCTTTTTAAAATACGGATAATGCAAAGTGAATGCGGTGGGCTTCAATTGGGAACGACTCGCCTAAATACCGATTCGACCTGTGCTTGAGACGCCTCGGCCAGCTGAGTGGGATCTGACTTTTCGTCGGTTGGTATCGCTGGCAAGAAGTTCAGATCGACGCCAACCGATCCGGCGCCCGCGAGCGCCCAAAGGTGCGGCAAAAACTCCATATCGCCATACCAAAAAACCTGATCACGATTTTTTACGGTAATGGGCTCGCCGCCTACATATCGATAGTTGAGACAAAATGGAAGTACAGGTTGGCTCGCATCAACCGCGGCCACATAAAGCGGGCGCCGAAATCGCAAAATTTGCTCCCCGTTGGTGCTCGTCGATTCTGGAAAAATGGTGACGTTCAAACCGTGCCGAAGACCTTGGGTGATCTCGTTGACCTCATTGTGAATGTTGTTTTTGTTGCGTCTTTCAACAAAGAGGCAGCCCGCCATTTTGCAAATCAAACCCAGGCCGGGAGTGTCGCGAATTTCTGTGGAGGTCACAAAACACGCCGGCTTAAGTGAGGTGATCACCAAGACGTCAAGGTACGACAGATGATTGCCCACCATTAATCCCGAAACCCCTTGATGTCGCTCGATATCGACCGGGTTCACTTTGACCCTCAAAAGCCAAAGCCCCCATTTGCAATAAGACATCAGAATTTTATTGCTGTACTCCACGCGTCGCCAACGGTCCCAAATCACTGACCACACGAGGCCCATGTGAGCGAGATAAAATAAAATCGAAATGAGAACTGTAGAGAACCGAATAAATTGGCTAAACATACCTACTTCTAAATTTAGGATTCAGGTCATCCCAATCTAGAATAGTCAGTACGTCGATGCAAGAAAAGTCGCGATCCAGGGCCGGATGACCGTAGACTTTTGCTCCCGCATTGAAATAAGAGCGGAGCAAGGTCGGAACCATCTCTCGGCGCTCTTTAGGAGACATCGGTAAGGCACTTTCTGGCAATCGAAAGGTCGGCCAAACGTATTTTGAGGTAGGGCGAATCTGAAACTTATCGCTCCACTGATCGTTTTCTCGAAAGTGACTCAGCAGCTGACCATATTGTAGGGCATTGATTTCACGCAGGCTCGAACAGCCAAACATATAGCGGGTCGACGTATTATGTGCATATAAGCCCAGGCCCCGCCATAAAAGATCCAAAGTTTTGCCGCCGCGAAATTCAGGCTTGATACAAGCTCGCCCCATCTCTAGTTTTGCGGCCGGCAGACGCAAAAAAGCGTCCAACTGAAACTCTTGGCTCGAATAAAAATCCAAAGTGAAATGACTCGACAAGAGCCTGTAGGTGCCCACCACTTCATCTGTCGATTTGTTGATGATCATTAAATGGTCGGCTAAAAAATCATATTCATCGACATCTAAGCGATGATAGGTTCGCCGCCCCTGCCACTCTTGAACGAAAACCTCGTGGCGCAGCTTTAAAACTTCCAGCAAATCATGCGGGGATCTGGCCGTTTTTAGGCGAAGCTCATCTGACTCCACGTCAACTTGAACAAAACCTTCAAACTGGCGAATACGCTGGTGGTAGGTTCTCTTTTCTCGAACCTCCTTGAATGTGCGGATCAATGTCTTAGTGGCCCCCATTTTCACCCCCCCAATTCATGCCTGCACCCTGGATTTTAATACAGTCTGTACGAGCTTGTGTGTTAGGATTCGGTTGATCTATAAGGTGATTATGTATCGCTTGCCGTTCATTCTGATTTTAAATGGCCTTTTGGCTTCTCAACTCTTGGCTGCCGAGGCTGAATCGTCTTCTTTTTGTCGAAACTGGACCACCCCTGAGCGAATTGGCATCTTGCCATCGCTCATCAATGAAGCGAGCGGTCTCGTTTCATCCGTCCTACAAGATAAAATGATCTGGCTGAACGATTCCATTCAAGAGGGCGCACTTCACGTCACTTCACCGAGCGGAAAACTGCTCCACACCTTCTTTTTGCCCGGCTTCACCGCGTATGATTCTGAAGCCCTCGCAAGCTACAAATGTGGGGATCAACTGTGCCTTTGGCTCGCCGACATAGGCGACAACAAAACCAGACGAGAAATCATTCGCCTGAGCACGGTCGAAGTTCAAACCGAGCCCGAATACAAGGCGAAAATTCTGTCACGGCACAAGCTTCGCTATCCCGATGGCCCCCATGATGCCGAAGCGATTGTGACGCTGCCAAATTCAAACACATATATTGTGACCAAAAACTATTCGATCGAATCGAATTCCTCTGGGCCAGCCAAAGTCTATCGTTTGCCAAAGCTCAATCCCAAATCGTCGAAAACTCAAACGCTGATCTTTGTCGGTGAAATCCCAATTCCACAGATTTTATCTTCAGATATAGCACTTGGACACGCGGTCACCGATGCCGCCTTCGACTCTGAACGCAAAGTGATTGGCCTATTGACCTACACGGCTTTGATTGAATTTCCTCTGTCGGTTTGGCTCGAACTCGATAAGAAATCTAGCTGGAACAAAAGGGTAGATTATCAACTCGTTCCCATCAAAAATCTAACTCAGCAAGAAACGCTGACCTACCTATATACGCCCAATCGAGCCGTGTGGAGTAGTGAACGGGTGTTTAGTGCCGCACCCATTTTTTCGATGACCTGCTTAGACTCTAAAGAGTAAGATTGGCCCCACTATGATTATGAACTTTCAGTTTCTTTTCGTGAGCCTCGTTTTTCTATCGACACTTTCCGTCTCGGTCACTTCACGGGCTCAAGAAAACTCCAGGCGCTTGGTTGTCATTGGTGATTCTCTGACCGAAGGATATGGCGTCGCAAAAGAGAGTGCCTACCCGGCTCTCCTGGAGCAATTGATTCACAAAAAACATCCCGAATGGAAAGTGATCAACTCAGGAGTCAGTGCTTCCACTTCGGCTAGCGCTCCGGGCCGGGTGCGCTGGGTCTTAAAACAAAAGCCGGATTTGGTGATTTTGGCTCTAGGTGCGAACGATGGCCTTAGAGGCCAGCCTCCGGCGAATTTAAAAAAGAACCTGCAAGAGAGCATCGAGATTCTTAAAAATGCCGACGTCAAAGTGATCTTGGCAGGAATGAAGATGCCGCCTAACTACGGCAAAAAATATCGCCAGGAATATGAAGAGGTATTCAAGCAACTCGCGAGCCAACAGCAAATCGGATTCATCCCATTTTTACTCGATGGGGTTGCTGGCAAAAAAGAGCTCAATCAACCCGATGGAATTCACCCCAACGAAGCCGGCCACAAATTGGTTGCCGAAAACGTGTTTAAAAGTATCGAGAAATATTTATGATTTTAGCAGCCCAGCGTCTTCGCAAATCGTTCGTTCAAGGCCAAAAAACCATTGAAGTTCTGAGTGATGTGAACTTCGAATTGGGCCGAGGTGAAACCGTGGCCATCGTGGGCACCTCGGGCAGCGGCAAATCTTCTTTGCTGGCCATTTTGGCGGGCTTTCTTAGACCCGATGGCGGCGATGTTTTGTGGAATGGCGCCTCGTCGAATCAATGGACAGAAAAAAAATGGTCCGAGTTTCGAAAGAAAAACCTGGGCTTCGTATTTCAAAATTACCAATTGATTCCCTATTTGACCGCACTCGAAAACGCGTCACTACCTTTAAAGCTGCTCAAAATTCAAAATGCGAATGAGACGACGTCAACTCTACTCAATCAACTGGGCCTCCTTGAACGGCAAAATCATTTGCCAAGTCAATTGAGCGGCGGAGAATCTCAGCGCGTCGCCATTGCACGAGCTATCATCCACAGTCCCGAATTGATATTGGCCGACGAGCCAACTGGAAGCCTTGATGAATCTACTGGCAGCCAAGTTTTGGATCTTTTTTTTGCAACACTCAAAGAGAAATCATTGAGCGCCTTGGTTGTAACACACTCACCCGAAGTGGCTAAGCGCTGCGACCGTGTGCTTACATTGCACAAAGGCGTTTTGTGCTGAGGTTGACTTGGCTTTCGCTCAGGCGCCAAAGCCGATTTTATATGGTTTGGGGTGGGCTGTTGGCACTCACGTTGACGACTCTTATGGTTGTCGATGT
>JBGSQJ010000016.1:0-17530 GCA_041738165.1 Bdellovibrionales bacterium | reverse complement strand
CCTCGAACTCGGCCAAGATGAATGGATTGGTTTTTTAGATTCTGATTGTTTGGTTGGCCCTAAATGGGCCCAGCAGTGCTCTGGTCAAATGGCCCAATGGCAAGCTGATGAGAAAGTGTGGGGATGGGGCGGACCCAGCCTAAATCGTGGACGCACGGTTTTGGACGTGGCCATTCGCAAGCTCGGGTTGTGGTTTTCAGCTCACCGCCGAGGTGAGGTCGCAGACTTTGTCAAACATCTGCCCACGTGCTCGGTGTTTTATCGACGATCCACTCTTTTGCAAATTGGCGGGTTCCCGGCCGGCTTTCACCGCGTCGGAGAAGACCTTTCTCTATCAAACAAAATTCTCAAGCAGGGCGGCCGCCTTGTGCAAACCCCCCTGCCCGTCGTTTCACACCAGCAAACGGCAAGTGTGTGGAGTTGGATTTTACGAATGCATCGCTACGGCGAAGCGCAAGGCCTTGTCGCGCGGCTCTACCCGAGTCATCTGGCGAGCCGACGGATACTTCCTGCAGCCATGGTTCTTTTTCTCGCCATGACCATCTATGCATTGTTTCCACATGGTTTTTGGGCTGTCATGGTGGCCATGGGTTTATTCGCTTTCTTCATAACCATGCCGCAAAAGTGGATTCCGCAAGTAACTTCGGTTTGGGCCATGGTGACGGTCAGCGTGCTTATGTACGGAATCGGCACATGGTGGGGCCTCGTTCGCTGGAGGCCAAAGTGAGCTCTGTAGCACGCTCAAGACTTGCGATCGCAACGGACTGGTTACACGCCGATTCGATTTTGAATCAAGTCGCGCTGGCCGATCAATTGCCACCTTCTCACTCACCAGGTGAGTTAGTGAATCGGCTTTTAGCGGCCCTTTCTAATGATGGCGACGTGACAATCGCGAGCACCGCTATGGAAATGGGCACTGACTGGATCGGTGACGAGAATTTAAAGGCACATGCTTCGCGGATTCGCATGCAGCTTCAAAGCGGAGTGGACCTAGAGCAGTTCTTAGCCAAAATAGGGCCTCAGTGGCTCGAGCAAGGCTTTGGAGTTGATCTTTTGATCGATCGATTTCCAGACGCCCAAACCGTCAATTTCTTGCTTGATCATCCCAGCGACCAAGTGCGTTTGATCTATTGCCAAAATCTTCATTTTATACCGAGTGAATTTGATATGAGGCGCCTCAGCGCACTTAAGCCGGATTGGAAACTCTGGTTTGTGCCTAAATGCAAAGGCGTCGACTCACAAGTCATGACGGCCCGAGAGGCCCATGTTTGGAGAATGAAAAACTTCGAATGTGAGTCACGTCTGTTTGTCTACAGCTCCATAGATGATTCAGCGTTGGGCGACGGCGCAGCCCCTTATTTTCACGATCTGAGCACCGACCCAAGTGAATCCGAACAGGCCAGTTGGTTGCAAAAGTTTATTTTTGGCCCCTTACTCGATGGCAAATCCAGTTCTCAAGGCTGGCTATGGAAAACCGTGGTCTTCTTTTATCGGTTGCCATTTGACGTTTGGCCAAAGGCTGTAGCCACCAAACTTCGAGAAATGTTAGAAACCATTGGCCTGGCCATTCAGCATCGTATTTGGCGGCCGTTTGTCTACGGCCGGGTGTATCGAACTCTCATCGTCGGAACCATCGCCCATAAATTCTTTTTGCAATTCGTCTGGGGCTACCTCGTGCGCGATCTGTTTGTCGCAAGGTTTTGCCAGGACCTCTTGTACGCCAAACTCTACTGGCAAGGGTTCAGACGCTACTTATGGGACCCTCTCGCCCATGAGTTTCTCTATGGCAGGGTCTACCGGACATTTCTGGTCGGAACCATTGGCCATAAACTCTTTTTGCAATTCGTCTGGGGCTATCTTGTGCGAGACCTCTTTGTCGCAAGATTTTGCCAAGACCTCTTGTACGCCAAACTCTACTGGCAAGGGTTTAGACGCTACCTTTGGGACCCTATCGCCCATGAGATTCTCTACGGCCGGGTCTATAGAACCTTTCTCGTCGGAACCATTGGCCATAAATTCTTTTTGCAATTCGTCTGGGGCTACCTCGTGCGAGATCTGTTTGTCGCAAGGTTTTGCCAGGACCTCTTGTACGCCAAACTCTACTGGCGGTTTTTTCGCGGCCGCATTTGGGATCCGGTTGCAAAAGTTTTTTTATATGGATACGTGTATCGCACTTTTCTGGTTGGAGTCGTGGTTCACCAATTCGGCCTGCGATTTTTGTGGGGTCAACTGATTTGCGACATTGGCTACGCTCGTATTTGGCGAGACTGGATCTTCGCGCGGCTTTATTGGCGCTTCATTCGTGGTTGGGGCATGGGTTGGTTCGTACTTTGGTTTTTTTATCCTATTCGAAAATTGTATTGGTTTTCTGAGTATCAATACAACACCCGGCTCAGACCAGCTTTGAGGGGGTACAATGAACCCTAAACTTTCAGTGGTCATTCCCATTCACTCGAAAGACGCTCAAGGGTTGGCTCTCACTCGGCTCACCCAAAATCAAGACCGAATGCCATCATCTGTAGAAGTGATTCTCATCTTCAATCCTAAAATTCCAAGGACCGCACTAGCTCTAGATTTGGGCATTCAAGTTCGCGTTTTTTGTGAGCCCATGGCTGGTGTCAATCGAGCGCGCAATCTAGGCGCCGTGCAAGCCAAAGCTGAATGGGTTTATTTTCTCGACTCCGATTGTTGGCCCACGAGTGAAGTGCCCTTCGAAGATGTGCTCGAACTTCTACCGACTCTCGACCCATCGAAAGTTTACGGCGGGCCCTATCAACTCTTAGGCCCTTCGACCCCTGTCTCTGAGGCCTACCAAATACTGCAAAGCAAATGGCTCAAAGACGGCGAGCATCCCGACCATGGCTGGGTTCATCTTTTGGGTGGAAACATGTTGGTGTCAAAAGACATTTTAACTCGCCACTTGTTCGACCCAGAAATTGTCTTTGGCGGAGCCGAGACCGATTTTCTGGCGAAGTGGATTGCGCAAGGTCAAAAGGCTGCCTACCTCCACATGCCAGTGGATCATTTTCATCAATTGACTCTATGGCAACTGAAACACAAAGCTTTTTTGCAAGGGTTCGGCTTTGAGCGGTTGGTGCAGAGAGGTCTTTTGGTTCGTAAATTTAAGAAAACCATTCGCACAGTGTCGGACAATTTAAATATCGAGCGTGCCATTCAAAAATACGACGAAGTGTTTGGCTTAGGCCGTGAGTACTATCGGGATGTAGCCAAAACGACGCCTTCAAAATTTGAACGAAATTTCTATATCTTAAAAAAGTCTCTGTTGAACAAGTTCACGAAGAATTCCAAATTTGGCTCAGAACTGGATCGGCTGGTCCGGCCAGACGCAAACTCATGACCGATATTGAATCTGTGCGCGTGCACCTAAAACTCATCGATCAAGTGGGCAAACAGGCCCCAGAGCAAATGGTGTGGCAAGCCTTGCAAAAGTATCTGATGGCCACCGAACAACCTGAATTTGCACTTCTCACTCGGCAGATCAAAAAGCTGCCTTTTGAGAACCGAGAAAAACTTGTCGAATTGTTTAGTGAATTTCATGTTCATTCAAAACTCTGGTGCATCGAAGAGCTAAGGCGGGTGCTCCCAAGTTGGCCTGATCGAGTCATCATTCTTGGCGGCTGGGCCGGTCAGTGGGCGCTCGCCTTCAAATGGCTCAGCTCGGTTCGCCAGATTTTTTCGGTTGATCTGGACATTGGCGCGACAGAGCTGGGTCGGCACTTGAGTGAGCCCTATTGTTATAAAGAGATCGAGTTCGTTCAGACTGACCTTCGCGATTTCGTGGCTCAGCATATTTGGATGCCCCAAGATTTGGTCGTTTGCAGTGTGATGGAACACTTGTGCGATCCACTTTCATGGCAACGCTCGATCCCAAAGGGGACGCTCGTGGCTTGGCAAGGAAGCTCCGACTCAAAGCCATCGGACCACGTGCATCCGTTTTCGTCGATTGGTGAGTTCAAAGCGGCAACCCCGCTCGAGGTGACTCTCTTTGAGGGTACTCTAAACTGGGCTCAAGCTGATCGTTTCATGCGCATCGGGCTGATTTAAAATTTTGAGACCACGCGCTTTATAGTCCAAGCTCAATGCACGAATAGCCCCATCTAGATCCTCATGATCAGAATCAAACCCACCGAAGGTTAAGAACGTTGAACCAAAAAGTAAAACCGAATCCCTTATTCCAACCATTTGGTTTTGACTGGCCCAATGTAAAATCTGACTCTTAGTCAGCCCCTCTAAATCTTGAGTTTTCGATAAGAGGAGTATCTGTTCACCCCTAGCTTCAAAACTCACTCGATTAAGCAGAGAAATTTCTGAAAGCTCTAAATTTGACAGTTCATCTTGAAAACAAATCAGTTCTATCATCTCAAAGTGAAAACCCGCTCGCTCAAGCGCTGCAATGGCGGCAGACTCCGATATTCTTGAAAGATTGACGATCGCACTTAGCCAGGGAGACTTTCCTCCCACGCGCTTAAAAACGGGGGAAGACTTGGCCACCAACCCGCTTTGATTTGTATAGAATTTTAACCGCTGAGGCCATACGTTGACGGCAGGCCCCGCCAAGAGCTGCTCAAAGATCGAAGACCGCACCAGCACTCGTTCATGCATTGTGGGCGGTAAGCGCATCAGCTGCTCTCGAACCTCAACCCTATCTAAACTCTCAAGGTTTAACCAAAATTCCAGATCTCTGGGCAAATCTAGCAGGGCATTTGTAAAATGCTTGGTCCCAGGCGCCGCTTTGAAAATGGTCGGCGAGCGCAAAAGTGAAAATGACCTGTGCTCTTTCAATACAGATAAGTCGACAACTTGATGGCCGTCAATAAGAGTAAGCCCCCACTTTTTAAACTCAGCCAGCCGCTCTTGTGTGAGACGCAAATCATTCAGCAGAAAAAACCGAGGAGCAATCACGCTCATTTTTCAACTTTTGGCGGGCCATAATGTTGCCAAAGAGCTTGGCTCTCTCCCGCTTTGCGCTTTGGAATTTTACTGTCCGCGCTGCTCACGCAGCTAGAAGTCTTACAAGCTCTAAGCGAATCAAAGAGTTGAAACCCCCCGTCGAGAGTTCCAAGAGGTTTATCGTGGCAGCTGTAGCTTCGCTTGACTACACCACCTGGCTCTCGAACGATAAGGCTGCGATATCCCGAACTGCACTCCCAGCCTTTGAAACTATTAAATTTGAAAGCATTGAGGCGTTCGGCCTGATCCATGTAGTGAGTTCGACCCTCTTTATCCAATAGCGCGACCTGCATACGAGCATTCGAGTCACCCGCTTTGCGATCTTCGGTGACGCTCCAAGGAGCTAGAGGCCTCTGGCTCGCCTTTTTGAGACTCGCCAGATGCTCTTCTGTGTAGCCCCTCTGGGGCATTCCGAGCTGAAGCATTTTGAGTTGCTGGGCCGAGTATCCCTCGACCACCGCTTCGGCGCTCTTGTTGCTTTGGGGTTTGAGCGTGACATTGAGCCCTTGCTCATGAAAGTGCAAGGCGTCTTGCCAAAGTTCATCAAAGCGCGTGGGCACCATAACCATATTGATCGTAACTTGAATGTCTTCGCCTTGAAGAAATTTAAGCTTCTCAACAAAAATTTCGCGCCGAGTGTACTCTTTGTGAAAACTCGCGGTGACGCTCACGCGGTGAAGTCCACTTGTCACTCGAGCGTAATTCTCAAACCATTTTAAATTTTGACTGATGTTGCTCGTCATATGCACCGATTGGTAATTGCAGTTTTCGGTGTCGGCCGCGTAGTGAGACAAAAGATCCAAATATTGGGGATGAAAGGTGGGCTCCCCCCCACTAAACGAAAAGTGAAATGAATAAAACCCGCGAGCGCGAGACTGTCTCTTTATCTCATCTAAACTCTGAATCAGTACCTCAAGTGGCCTATGGTCCTTTCTGTCCGTGCGCGCATAGGGCCAACAGTACGAACATCGATAATTGCAATAACGACCGAGTAGCCAACTCACAACGAATATGTCGCGGCGTAAAAGTGAGCGTTGACCGAGATGGACTATCTCTGAAAACGGAATTTCATCAAAAGCGTACTCAGACCAAACAGAGTCTAAATTCACTTCGATTTTCCCCCTTTTCATTTGCGCTCACTTGCTCTACGTTCTAGTGCTAGGATCTTGGGCAAAGGGAGTCAAGTTTTGTATTCTTGGACGGATATTCGCCACTTACACGTCGAGCTCACCTCGAAATGTAACGCCAGGTGCCCCATGTGTGGACGCTTTGAAAAGGGGCTCTTAAGACCTGGCCTTGAACCCACCGAACTGACGCTCGCCCATATTCAGCGAGCCCTTAAACCTGGCACTTTCAATCATCTAAAGCGCATCTATTTTTGCGGCAATGACGGAGATCCCATCATCGCTCAAGATCTATTGCCGATATTGGTTTATTTGAGAACTCATGCACCCCATATCAGGCTCAACATTCACACGAACGGCGGCGCGCGGCCAGCTTCTTGGTGGAAAGAACTGGCTCAGGTAACCGATTTGGTTCACTTCGGAGTCGATGGGCTCGAAGATACTAACGAAATCTATCGCCAAGGGGTTCAGTGGCATCGGCTTGAAGAAAACCTCAAATCTTTCATTCGGGCGGGCGGTAACGCGGAGGTTGATTTTTTGGTTTTTGCCCACAACGAAGAACAAGTCGAGGCCGCCAGAGCGCGATTCGCGGCGATGGGAGTTCGCCAAATCCGCTTTAAATCCACTTCAAGGTTTTTTAGATTTCGCGAAGAAAAATGGTCGTCTTCTAAACCGATTTATGACGCCAAAGGCGCTGCCACGGGCACGCTCAGGCCGCCTATAGCTGAGCCCTGGCAAAGCCCAGTGCGCCAGCAATATGAAACGATTATTGAAAAACATGGCTCACTTGGTGCCTATTGGGACAAAACCAAAATCCAGTGCCGGGTTCAACAAGAGGCCAACCTTTATTTAAGTGCGGAGGGCCTGGCGTTTCCGTGTTGTTGGGTCGCAGGCGAGTGGCCCGCGAGATCGAAAAGTGCATTCGCTGGCCAAATTGATGAACTCGTTAAGAAGGTAGGGGCCGATTCGCTTTCGATTCATAAGCGTTCTCTACAGGAAATAGTAGACGGTGAGTTCTTTCAAAAAGCGCTTCCTGAAGGCTGGGAATCAGCCTCACTCATCGATGGTAAACTTAAGGTTTGCGCGAAAACTTGTGGTCAAGACTTCAAACCTTTTGAGGCTCAATTTCAAAAAACGCGCGCTCATAATCCGGCCACTTGCAGCACCTAGGCCCATCACCAGTCCAAAAAAACTCATAACCGATAGTTCGGCTAAACCGTAACCGCGAACGAGGCCCATGGCTCCAACTGTTCGGCGCGATGACCCTAATTCTCTTTCACCACGTCGATAACCTTGTATCCACGCCCGCCTTAAAAAACCCGAAAGCTCTAAAGTTCGCGCATGTTCAATCTCGATGTTCTCAATGAGGGACGTGCGAACCCCACAGGCCTGCGCGCGGCGAATGAACTCGGTCTCTTCGCCGCCCCAGCCAATAGCAGAATCAAAGCCCCCAAGCTTCCAAAACAAATTCTTCGGCACAATCAAACCACCGCCCAATAGATTCTGAGCCTGACCGTTCTTTTGGGCGAAAGCACTCACCCACAACCTTTGAACGCGATTGTAACCGCGCGCCCAAAAGGATCCTTTGGTGTCTTTTGCATAGTTGAGACCGTAGATTTGATTTTGAGGGCACTCGTTCGTGCTCAGAAGTTTGATGAGCTTTTGTTTGTCATCGGCCTTAAGCAAACAATCCGCATCTAAAAAAACCAACCAATCGCCATTTGCAGCCTTTGCACCTATGTTGCGTGCGCGTGATACGTTTCTAGGGCCGCGAACAGTGATTTCTTCGTTTTCAGACAGCGTAGAAAAAGAGATTTCTTCTGCGCTGAGTTCAACGCGAATCCAGCTGATCATTTGGCCCAACCCCGAAAACTCAAGACCACATAGAGAAACTGAAAGCCGTCTTTGAAAACGCTCAGCTTGCTTTTGCCCACTCGGTCTTCATAGCCAATCTCGACTTCGGTGATTCTCCAACCCTTCAAAATGCTAAGCGCGGTGAGCTGAATTGAAAAATTGAGACCATCGCGGCCAAGGCTGAGCACCTCTTTAAGTCGGCCTCTTGGGAAAATTCTCATCCCCGTGCAAACATCAGAAATTTCAGATGTTAAAAGAGTTCTAATTAACCAAGCGAAAAAAGCATTCCCTAGCTGTCTAAAAAGCGGCATTCCCGAATTCTGAAATGGCCGACGGCCGTAGACCATATCCCAGTTTCCAGAATTGAAGAACTCCACCATGCGAGGGATATCTTCAACTCGGTATGTGCGATCCATGTCTAAAAATAAAATCGCGTCACCTTGGCAAACCGCAAATCCGCTCTTCAAAGCGCCGCCGTAACCCATGGCTCGGTCATGCACAATCAACTGAATGTCTTTGATTGAACGAAGTAGAGCCCTTGAGCCGTCACTCGAACCATCATCAACCACGATCACTTCAGTTTGAAGCCCAGACTTTAAAAGCTCAGCGCGCACACGAGCGAGGCGAGTCAATATTTCATCAATGGCTCGCTCTTCGTTATGACAAGGAAACACGATCGAAAGTTTTTTCATTGCTTCTGCTTTCATAAGATAAGAGTTCTTTCATTTCGGGAAACGTTTTTTCAAATGAGGTACCACGAATCGAATCCATAGTCCTTAGGTACTCTCGCCACTCTGGCATGCGGTTAGACCAGTCTTCAGACTCCATAAACTGAACGAGACTCATCAGCCGCTTCACCCCATAACCAGACTCAGCAAATCCAACCGGCCAGTGACGCTCAGTTAAAAGTTCATTGCAAAACCTTTGCATCTTGATGCGGGTCATGGCTTTAAACCACGCGGGAAGCACTTTCACATTCAAGTGGGCTGGGTGGTAGACAAGATGATAGTTGAGAAGGCCCGCGCCCAGTGGCCAAAGATTGATTTTTTTAAAATTCGACTCGAGCTTCCAGCGCACAAGTTCTGGTAGGTAATAGATATTGAGAGACTGCACAGCGCACGCAATGGTGACTTCAATTTTATCTGACGTCTGATCGAGACGATTTAGATTTTCGACGACTCGGTCCCATGGGGCTGGGTAGCGAATGTAGTGGTTCATTTCACCCACGCTGTCTAAACTAAAATGAAAGCGAACCCGCTTGAAGTGATCCCAAAGTGCGAAGAGTTTTTCGGGGAGCACCAAACCATTTGAGTTGTAACGAAGTTCAATATGGTGCGCTTCACCCCGCCGCACGCACTCTTCTAAGAGCGTGTAATGATCTTCAATGATGAGCGGCTCACCGCCCGCAAAATAAAGCTGCTCAAGGTGCGCAAGTGAAGCGATCAATTCATCCCAAAATCCAGGCTTGTCTCGATGCCAGGTGTAGCTCGCACCATCATTTTGGCCTTTGTTCGACCACTGCATGGTTTCGATCAGCTCGAGGTTCGAGGCCCGGCCCATTAACTTTTGCCAGTCTTCAACCCAGGCCGAGCTATCGTGCGGTGAACACATGATGCATTTTAAATTGCATTTACTGCCCAGCCGCAAATCGATGTAGCGAATCGGGGCCTGACTCTCACCGCTTGCTTTGGTTTGTTCAATTAACTGAGGAACATCAACCCGCCGAGACCAATAATCAGTTTCCCACATGCGCTTGGATCTTGCGCCCGCCGCCTCTTCTTTTTTGCATTTTAGGCAGCTGGCTGGCCATTCACCCTTGAGCATTTTTTGGCGCACCCCTCGCATAAACGAGTTATTCCACGCCTCACGCAAACTGACGTGCCCCAAATTCGATGGACGACCATCATCTTGCTTGAGGACTCCAACTTCTCCGCCAAACTCACGATCATTTGTTTTACCCGCGGAACTCGCATTGGCCGTACAGCAGAGCCTCATGTGCCCGTTCGGGCGAGTCGAGAGATGGATCCAAGGAAGAACGCAAAAAGACGCGCTGACTTCGTTCGGATTGAGACTTTCGGACATAGTGGCCATTCAAATATGAATAGCGATGAAGAACAAGAGTTGAATCGCTCTTGAGACAAGTTGCATGCCTGACAAGTTGCCCTCACAATTGAGGAGTGAAGAAATTTAACGCCCTAAAGATTTTGATTGCCACGTATGTGGCCGGATTTATGGCCCTCGCGCTGCACACAAAATGGGCAGATTCAGAAATCTGGGCGGTTTCGATTGCTAGAACTCTGGGGTTTCAGGCCTGGGACTACGGGTTAAGCTATAAACCACTCTTCTACATGACGCTTCGCTCCGTCTACAGCTTAGATCTCTCCAACGTCGAAACATTTACGGCTGCGCGGCTTCTGTACGCCGCGGTGGGACTCGGCGTTTTGCTGCTCACCTACAGATTGGGGCGATTGCTCAAGCTGAGTTTTGAAGCCCGCACGCTCGCCGTCTTTTTATTGGCGACCAGCTCGTTTTTTTTAGAGCGAGGGTTTCGCGTGCGCAGCGATCAGCTGGCCACACTCTTTCAACTGCTTGGGTTGACCTATTACTTTCAATATGTGGATCAACACACTTGGGGAAAGCCGCGAACGCTTGTAGTCAGCGCACTTCTTCACGTTTCGCTTTTGCTATCTACTCCTAAGGCCATCTATCAATTGCTGGTGAATTTTTATGTCTACCGAGTCTCGCAGAGATTCTTTAAAGTTCCAGAAACACAGAAACGGCACTCACGCCGCGTGACTTTGATTTTCGCTCTCGCGATACCCTTTTCTTTATTCGCCGTACTGGCCTACTTTCGAACAGAGCAGGTGCTTAGCGCGCTCACCTTTTTTGTTCGCTCGTTTGCCGAAAATCCCTCGCAGCCAGCTTATTTTTCGCTCTCGTCTTTTCAACACTACCGGCGCTTTGTGCTTGAAAATCCGTTGTTTATCTTGGCCGGACTGGTGGCTGTCTATTGGTCATTGAAAAACAAAATTGAGCGAAAACCATCGATGTCCGAATTTCCACTCGGCGGAATCGCCGCGCTCACCTTGTTTTTTATTATTTTTCACAATGATCGATTGCCGTTTTTCTTGGTCAGCCTTTTGCCCTTGGTCGCGCTTTTTATGGGCCAGCAGGTGGTCAATGTGATCAGGGGCACTCGGCTTAGAATCTTACTTGTTGGACTTGTATTGAATGGGCTTTTTCATGGAGTTCAAATTTGGAAGTCTCAAAGCAACGACCTGCAACGGGCGGCTATCGTTTCAATGCAAAACTATTTGGCCAAATATCCGGGCGTTCTTTATTACGATGGCACCGCCGTACTGCCGAGAAACAACCAACTTTTCGCCAATGCTGAGCCCAAACACCTCGGCAACGACGATTGGCTTTTGAAATTGCTGAACGACGACAAGCCCGATTTGTTTTTCTTTGGTAATCGACTGCATCACTACTTTGGCAGAATCATGAGTTTTTTGGATCACGAGAATTACATTCAAATTGGCCCTGGGGTATTTGCGCGTTCTAAAGTTAGCTACTATGACGATCCACGAAATTTTTTAAAGCACACGCGAGCCGAGCTCTGCAAAGGTGTGAGTGATAACATGGATGGACTCAAACTGTACACGGGCGATATTTTTGTCGAAATGGAGCCGTGGGATGGTGCGAGTGTTCCAAAAAAATTGGTCGCGTGCTCAAGGTTTTCTCAGATCGATTGGCCAACCGAACTCTCGTTCGCCAAAATCTTTGATTTTTAAGCCAAGGGGTTCTGAGGTCTCGATCGACTTACCTGACAATGGTGTTTTTTAATTACGCAGTGAGTCCCGGATTCGGAACCTGGCACCTTTTAAGGGCCCATACGGCGCCAGTTGGCGCCGTTGCAATACCAATAATAGGTGTCGCTTGAAGCCCAATAGAATCTGCCGGCATCACCTGCCACACATGCGTCATAGTCGGTAACCGGGGCAGTTTTCAACCAGTTCGCTCCATTGCAATACTGAATTTCGCTTGAACGATAGGTGATCTCACCAGCTGTCGCGCAGGCCACACCTGTGTTGGTGCTATCGACCGTGACCCAGCTCGTGGCATTGCAATACTTTAACGTGCCGGCGGTGTAAGAAAGTTCACCGTCGACTCCGGCCGGGCCACCACATGCACCTTCGGCGAAGTCAGCATTGCCCACTAAAAAGATGAAAAAAATTAGTAATGCAATGAATCGGCTAGCGCCACTCATAGCGCACCCTACTTCGAGCCGCCCACAGATTCGAGTGCTTTTAGGCGCTCGTCCATGGCTTTGAGCATTTCGCGCAGTTCGCGATTTTCGCTCTCTAAAGATTGAATTCGCCGGGCCACAATCCCTGCCCGAGCTTCAAGGGCTTTAACCCGCGAATCGATGTGCATGATCTGAGTCTGGTTCATCTTGCACATATTATCCAGGTCTTTGGTCGCCTCGATCAAGGGGGCAATTAGACCTTGGTATTTAACAGCCTTAAATCCAGTTGAAGGGTCGGTCACCACGAGATCCGGCAGAACTTGTTCGACCTCTTGGGCGATGGTTCCAAGTTCGGGTTTGCCTGTTTCGATCCAATCGAAGCTCACCCCATGTAGTTTACGAACAGTTTCAATGCCCGCAACCGTTCTTATGTTGGTCTTTAGTCTAGCATCTGAAGTTGAGATAAAGGAGGTGGCTCTGACGTTACCAGATACATCCAGCTTCTGGCTTGGCGCCGTTGTTCCTATTCCGACGTTCCCGGAAGGTGTGATAAGCATTCCTACTTGTGCGTCGCTGCTGTTATACGCAATAAGATTTCCGGCGCCACCAGAAGATGTCGTCCCCGAAGAGATCCAGCTCCAGGTTTTACCACCCGTGTCCGAGTTTACGAGATAAAGTGGCGTCCCACCTGTATTAGTCGAGCGAATTGCTCCCGAACCGACGACATCTAGTGGATTTGTTGGGCTCGTCGTCCCAATACCAACGTTGCCACCTTGTTTGATGTATAGGCGGTCACCAGCTACCCCCTCTTCTATGATACTAAAATCGCCTGCACCACTCCAACCCGAGGCAATACTCCAAGTCTTGGTCGGATCACCAACTGAAATCCGCGCATCCTTTGAGCCCGACTTAACATACTTGATGCCCGTACTACTCGTACCCACCACATCTAATGCTGCGCCGGGAGCTGTTGTCCCGATACCAACGTTGCCGCCGTTTTTCAAAGTCATACCGACAACGCCTGCCGTCTCAAACATCAAATCATAAGCATCATTCGTGCCCAGAGTCGCTACTCCAGCCCATGAATTGCCATCCAAAACAAATGAATCATATGAAGCCGATGAATACCCAGGCTCCCAGCGTGACTCAGCGTTGTTCCAAGTAAGTACTTGTCCATTTACGGGCGCAGTCGCCACTACGTTGCGCGCTTGAAGTTGAACGGCATTTACGTTCGTAATTAAATTACCATCAACTGCAGGGTATTGAGCACCACTAGTCAATTGAACGATCTTGTTCGCGGTCACACCCGTGTCGACTATGATCGTGCCGCTAACACTGATGGGTCCACCGCTTAAACCATTACCTGTCGCAATGTTGACGACTGTTCCACCTGTTGGAGTCGTGCAAGCCCACCCTGAAGCTGTCCAATGCAAAAACTCGCCATTCGTTGAACAAGTCGCATAAGTCACGCTGGCGCCAGTTGTCGCGTCGGTCACAAGTAGCCGATTCACCGCAATGCCAGTGCTGTTGATCTTTGCGGATGTGACGGCATCGTTAGCAATTGTGGCTGTCACCGATCCCGGGCCTGTGGCCGTTACATCACCTGTAAGTGCCGTGATCGCTGAGGCGGCCGAGTTGGCTTCGGGCTGCCACTGCGAAGTTGTCGAATTCCATGTCAACACTTGCCCAGATGTTGGAGCGGTTGCCGCTACCGGGCGCGCTTGCAAATGAGCAGCGTTCACGTTGGTGATCAAGTTACCATCAACTGCCGGATATTGAGCGCCACTGGTTAATTGAACGATTTTGTTCGCCGTGGTTCCCACATCTACATGGATCGTGCCAGTAGTTGTGATCGGACCACCAGTTAGACCGGTGCCAGTGCTGACAGACGTGACAGATCCCGCAGTATTCGCAATCCAAGAAAGCGCGCCGCTACCGTCAGTCGAAAGAACGAATCCACCAGTGCCGTCGCCATTGGGCAAAGTATAAGTCGTGTTGCCCGCAACCGCAGGAGGAGCAAAGCCCACATATCCAGAAGTTGCCCCTGACAGTCTGAGCGTGCCTTTGACATCAAGCTCAGAGCCAGGAGTCGTCGATCCGATACCCACTTTACCATCTGCTGCAACGGTCATCGCTACCGAATTGTTGGTTTTGAATTTTAAGTCATTTGAATCACGCGTCCCAATGCTGACCCCAGAGCCCAATGCATTGCCGCCGTCTAATATTACAGAAGTCGCGGCCGTGCCATTCCAAAGTCGCAATGTACCTGTATCAGAATTGTACCACGTCGCGCCGGCATTGGGGGCGCCAAGAGTGCCTACAAGAGTCGTGTCTTGCGCATTGGTAAAGGCACCGATCGTGATGGTTCTTTGCGCTGATTGAGTGATGTGGCCCGTCGCCGTGATGTCGTTCGAACCCATATTGATCGCGCCAGACATCGTGCCACCCGCAAGTGGCAACTTTGTGTTGTCGATTCCAGCGGGAGTGCCTGTTGTCCATCTGTTGCCCGCTTGATCCCAAATCAAAGTGGCGCCGTCGCCCGTTGCTGGTCCAACACCTGTGGTGATGGCCGATTTGCCACCAACATATGAGTCCGAATAATTTTTTGTTGCCGCATCTTGGGCGCCGGTCGGGTCAGCCAAATTCGTGATTCGCTGAGAGTTGAAACTCACAGCAGCGGCAGGAGAGGTCACCATGTACATCGAAGACGTACCCGCCACCAATGCATCCAATTTTGTGTAGTTCGTCGCCGAAAAAATGTTTTCTAAATTAGCCTGGCTAAGATCGTAGCTTGCGTCGTCTCTCACTTGTAAAAATTCTTCTGGAGTCTTGCCTTGTAAAGTGTCCGCAATCATCGCGTAGGCAGAAGAATCGAGCGGAACATCAGGGGTCATGGCGACGTAGCCAGCACCCAAATCATAAAAAACTCGAATGAGCCTTCGATCACCAGAGGCTAAAGTCACGCCGCTCGCACAGCCTGAAAATGGCGCCACCACTCCAGCGTTTTGAAATACAGTTCTATTTAGAGACGTTGTGCCAGAGATTGCATTGTTGATGCTGGAGCCTTTACCGAGACCAAGTGCAAACGCGCCCTTTGAGCTTGAAAGATCTTGCCCAAGATACTCTTCAGAATAAAGCACACAAGTGTTGTTCGCGTCCCAAACTTCGACTTTGAAATTCACCGAGGCCTGTAGAACGGGCGTGCCATTGGGGTTGAACAATCCACCGCTAAGATTTAAGAATTGAGGTACGCTTTGCGCAACTGAAAAGTCGGCCGCTGCGATAATCGCAATCGCCAAAACAAACCGACCTAGTTTTACGACACTCGAACCCATCACTTACGTACCTCGTTTGGAGCGTCAGCTCGAATAGGTGAAACTGACGTCCGTGCTAAGTCTATCTATGGTGTGTCCACCTACAGCTACCTCCATATATTCGGAAAAAAACCCACGAGCCTTAAGTCGATTTGGTCAAAACCGCCTCACTCTGATACAGATTCTCACCAATAGACGTAGAATAATTTTTATCTGCGCTATAGACTCGAACCCAAAATGAGACGTTGGATGCAAACTCCCAAATTGATACTGATAAATCTCTTGGTGTTCACCGTGCTGGTAGGGGTGGCCGATAAAGCCTGTCAATTGATGTTTAAACACAGCGGACCACTCGTCTACCTTTCGAGTGATCACCCACAAATTTCGGAGTCACTTAGTCCCTATGAGGTCCGGATCGATTTTTCAAATGAACCTCGTTATTTCAAAGCGAGTGCCATTAATCCCAGCGCGCCCTTACCAAATCGTGAATCTTCAGGTCAGTTATATGACTACAATGGAACAATGGGCCCGACACCCGACTCTGCTTTTGAAGAACGAGAGTGGGTAAGCACCGAACCCAATCTTGAAATTTTTAAAATTCAAATTTTTACTGACCCCTTAGGTCGGCGGATTGGAGCCGATCACAAAATAAAAAAATCAATTGCACGTGAGCACGCCATTGGGATTGGTGATTCGTTTATGTGGGGCGAAGGCGTCGATTATGAAAATGCGATCATCGCTCAGTTTGAAGGCCAATCACCTGCGAGAGTGGGCTACATTCTTGCGTTCCACGGTTATGGCCTCGGGGATTTGATCTCTCGAATTGACAACGCCAAGGCTCTTGAAAACATTCAACCAAAGCGAGGCTTGGCCCTGTTTTCACTTGTTGGCGACAATCTTTTTCGCTTTGCCAATATCACAAGCATTGTAGGGGATTGGGGGCACAGCATCCAAACTCTAAATGAAATCAGACCAGGAGAATTTCGGGCGAGTGGACAATATAAAAAAGTCTTCCCCTTCACACAAACACTGCAACGTCTGTTTTTCTTGAGCCACTTTCGCAAACTCTTCTCTCTCGAATGGCCATCTATCACTCAAGGAACGGCCGATCAAATGGCACGGGCGATTGCCTACATTCGCAAACGCTACCATCAAGAAACCGATCCAAGAAATAAATTTTTAGTGGTTATGTTGCCAAACAATTGGACTCAGAGTTTCAGAGAAATGACCCGACGGGCCCTCACAGACAACGAGCTTCAATTTGTCGACCTGACCTCAGTTAATGTGGCGCCCTTTGTGCCAAGCGAAACGGCCATTCAATTTAATGGGCATTTTTCAGCTAGCACCAATCAGTTGATTGGTAGACTTTTAAAAAATCAAGTTTTCAATCCGTGACATCATGATAGCCATCGCTGGCATCACCACTCACCACCTCTACAGGCACTGACAAATCTGGAACTGGCAAACTCAAATACCAATCGACCAGGTTTTTGGGGAACGTTTGCTCAAACGAAAGGCCTCGGCGCGCATCAAATTGGGTAAAAAACGCTCGAAAATCACGTTGTCTTAGCTCGAGCTCACTGCTTTGCGAATGGGGAGACTCCACCTCGCCGAGGTAGTCGACCAGTCTTCGCACAGTATCCAATTCGAAATCATGAAAAAGTGGATCCGCCTCGTTGGCAGAAAGCCAATCTCGCAAGTGCTGCTGTCTTTCACGCTTGATCTCAACAGGCAATACGCTAGGACTCATAAAGCTTGGGAACCTTAATATTGTCAAACTAACCGCAGGAAATAACCCGCCATACTCGCGTTTGAGCATTAGCACGTCGTTTAAAAAATCTGTGATTGAAAACAATGCCGGAGCACTTATGGTCGACATGATTTGAACACGCCTTAAAAATCGGGCGTCTAGGCATCGAGTTAAGTTTTGTCTAAACAGTTCGTAATTCAAACCATCTCTTAGGTACTCCGCCATATGGCCCGTGCCTTCGCAGCTCGTATAAAGCCCAAATGCCCGAACC
>JBGSQJ010000015.1:0-12781 GCA_041738165.1 Bdellovibrionales bacterium | reverse complement strand
ACCTCAAGATATTTGGTCTCTTGCAGGGCCTCAACAGTGAACTCATGTCGAGCCGTTGAGAATAAAGACGCTTCACCTAAAACCTGTGACGGACCAATGGTGGTGATCTCGAGACCTTTTGCGGAGCCTCTTGGAACAGTGAGCGCAAGCTTGCCAGACTGCACTAGGTAAATGGCCTTTTGAGCCTCACCCTCTTTGAACAATATTTCACCGCGTTTGAGCTTTTTGCTATTATCCAACTGGCGCTCCTCCCACGTCTTCTCATCGGCGCATGCCTCCCCTATATTGAGCTATTGACGCGCAAAGATGTACTTTCTGTATACTGCTGAAAGGTGATACTCTTCTAGACCGTATGTGGATTTGGATTGTGTCGACAGCATTGGGACTGTTCTTTGGTGGGTTTATCACCCTATTGGCCCTTTATTGGTCACGCCAACGAGAACTTCGCTGGGCCAAAGAAGAGGCCGACGAGCTCGTCGGATCAGCCAACAAGGATGCCGAGGCTTTAGTCGAAGAAGCGAAACTCCAAGTCGAAGAATGGACGGATCTCAACTGGGAAAAATTCTCTAAGGATATTCAACCCACGCTCAATAAATTGGCCGAGCGAGACGAGGGGCTGACTGCAAAAGAAAGTGAGCAACGCTCGATTTTTGAACGGCAGGACCGCGACCTCAACGTCCGGTGGCAGGCCCTAAAACGAAATCAAGATAGAATCAGTCAGGTTGAGTCACGAGTAGGCGGGTTAAAGGAGCGAGCTGAGTCACTGAAAGCGAAATTTATCCAGATCGCAAAAGAGCGCCTGGGAGATTCTGAAGCCGGCCTCAAAGAGCAAATTGAACAAAAAATCCTACAAGAAACTCAAAGCCTAGCGCAAAAGAACCTGCAATCCTTAGAAGAAGAAGCCCATCTTAACAGCGAGCGAGATGCCAAGCGCCTCATTGGTCTAACTTTGAACCGATTTTTGCGGCCCTATTGCTCGGAACGCGGAATCGGAAACGTGAGCTTTGAACGCGAAGAGCAAAGGCAAAAAGTATTTGGCGAGAATCGCAAGACCGTCTCGGCCATCGAAAAGCTTTGCGGTGTTGATATCGTTTACAATGAAACTTATCAGAGTGCCACTGTGATGGGGTTTGACCCGGTTCGACGAGAGCTCGGTCGTTTGGTTCTTGAACAAGTCGCCAAAGCACAGCGCTTCGAGGAATCTCATTTAGACAGAATCTACCAAAACTGCAAAAAAGAACTTTTCACACGAATTTTGCGAGACGGAAACCGAGTTTCCAAAGAACTCAAAATTTTGAACTTTCACGAAGAAATTCGAAACATGCTCGGAGCTCTTCGCTATCGCTATTCATTCGCTCAAAATCAACACTTCCATGTGGCCGAAGTCGGTTGGCTCTGCGGACTCCTCGCCACCGAGCTCGGCCTCGAAGCCGAAGATGGACGTCGAGCTGGCGTGCTTCATGATATTGGCAAGGCCATGGATCATTCGCGAGATGGAGGTCATGCGGTCATTGGAGCTGAGTTTATCGCCGAGCGCGGTGAAAAGAGCGAAATCGTTCATGCCGTTAGGGCCCACCACTACGACGAAACACCATCGACTGAACTTGCGTTTTTGACAATTGCAGCCGACGCCTTATCAGGCGCCAGGCCCGGAGCCCGACGATCAACAATGGACTCTTACACTCAAAAAATGGCGGATCTTGAAAAGATTGGTTATAGCTTTGAGGGCGTACTCGGAACTTACATCTTGAGCGCTGGTCGAGAAATTCGCGTTATTGTAGATGAATCGGCGGTTGACGATCAAAAAGCCCTGTCTCTTTCAAAACAAATCGCCAATAAAATCGAAGACGAACTAAACTATCCCGGCCTTATCAAAGTCACTGTGGTTCGAGAGACCCAAGCCGTCGACTACGCTCGCTAAAAACTGCCCCACTTGCCTGCACCTAAAATATAGAAAAGTTGTCCGGCCCCCGACCAGCATGGGTCATTTCCTTGTCCGTCAGGTCAGTTTTTCTAAAATTCTTTGGTTGTGCCGCATAGCATAGATCGCAAGGTGCTCTCTTAGCCCTTCGATTTTTTTGGTGGTGCACCAGGTTCTTCGAAATAACCGATTCATGTTCGCCCGAAACATCGCGCAGGTGTGATTGAGCGAAAACAGTGGGTCAAACCCTGGCCCTTTGAGCTCCCCTTGCCCCACCACGCAGCCTCGTTTGCCTTTGAAAGCTATGTGATTCGCCTGCGGAAAAAACTCTCTAACCAATGGCTCATAGTGTGGGTTTTGATCAGACTCTATCGTTGCCGAGTTTTCGATAATGGGCTGAAGGGCTCTAAATAAAATGCGCCTAGACCTAGCTCGGTGATCGGGCCGCGGGCCATATTTTTTAAGTGCTTTCCTTACCAAAAGCCCTTTCGCGGGCATTTGAGCCACTTCAAAACCAAGGATAAGCCTCGTGTATTTCTCAACGGCTAGTGTGATCGAGAGGGGTTTACATTTTGAGTGTTCAAAGGTCTCCATATCGTCAAATTGAAGCTCAGCTACTTTTTTAGATTTTCTGAACTCAATAAGCCAATTGGTCGCGTGAACACTTAAAAACTTCTTTTTTCTCTCAACGGTGATCGGGTTGATCTTTAAAAGTCTTGCACACTCACGCATCGAAACTCCTGAGCCTAGGAGCCTGAACACCAAGATATTTTTGCGCCGCTTTTTTTGCCTAAAACAAAGATCAAAGCTCGCTTTCGAAAAGTTCTTTCGGCAACTCGTGCAGCGATAGCGCTGAATCCACCGAGAATCAGATGTCCGGTAAAAGCGTCCGGCTTTTACAATTTTAGGTCCGACAGGGGATTTAGTGCGGCATCTTGGACATGAGGGAAGCATCCTTCAACATTAAAGCAAAAGATGCGCCCACTTACGTCACTCGAGAGTTAGTCTTCAAGCGCAGGCAAGTGGGGCAGTTTCATTAGATAATCCATCGTCTTGTGAACAATTGACTCTTTTGGACTCAAATGCGGCTTCACTGCGAATTGGGCCTTCACGATTTCATCGTAGCTGAACTTGTCCGAGCCTCGCTTTTGAAGCAAAATCTGCGAGTACCTCGCCGCACGATCAACGAGCTTGCCATTTGAAGGATAGACCCAGGTCATCAAATTGCCCTCAAAACGGTTCATTCGGCCCATCACGAGCGTCGAGTGAATATTGAGGATCATCTTCAATGTGAGATGCCGAAACAACGGCAACTCGTCGGCGCATACAAATCGGTGCACGCGATCTCGAAAAGAAAATTCAAAACCCTCATCGTTTTCTTGAATCGAAAAAATGTGATGAGCCGAACCCGGCACCAAATTTTTTCTGAACTCAATGGCCCCCCTACCAAAATCAAAACTCGATAAATATTCACGCGTGGCTTTCTTGTGAACTTCGGGCCATTCGAGTGGCCGAGGCTCACGCCCAAGTAACTTGAACCAAGCTTCTATAGACGAAGCCGCAGACTCTATCGAGACATAAGTAAAGGAGTGCATCTCGCTTGGAAACTTAGGGTTATCAAATGCCGGTAAGTTGAAGGTGGGGGCTCGCTCCGTTGTGTCGGTGAAGACCGTCATGGCAAATTCTTCTGCGCTATAAATCGTGTGACCTCCCAATTTATAGATCTCTGATTCCATTTCAATAAACGATGCCAACCGATCTAAATTCAGTTCTGAATAACCTTGAACCCAACTTCTCATTCGCGAAAATGCAGTTTCAATGTCCCTTCCAAATTCGAGAGCCAATCCCACGATCAACATCAACACTGTACTTGCCTGCATGCGCGTGCTTCCGGTTAAGGCCATAGGCCCTACGGCCAAGCAAACGCTGCGTACTTTTGGGTTTTCAAGAATTCGGCGAGAGCGCTCCACCAAGTTCGACAAAATTTCTTTGTCGTTGCAGTACAGAAAAAATGGTGTCCTTCGAGATATCTTTGCAGCCTCTTCAGTCGCACCGATGACATAGGGAGTCTCCCCGCCTTCTGTGACCGCAATCAATAGATCATTCTCTGAGAAACCAAGCTCTCTTAAGTGCCGAGCTCCAAACTCGGGGTAATCTTCAAAGCCCTCAAGCGAGTGGACGAGGGCCACGTCACCACCCGCCATTAAACTGACCACTTGGTTAGACTGTGGGTGCGCCTTGCGCCAAAGATATTCGAGTGAAAGTGAAAGTCGACCGGTGGCGCCGCACCCAACCAGATATATTTTGGAGCCCTCATTGAGAGTTCTTGAAACTTCGTCAAAGAGAGGGCGGCAAATTTCTTTAAGAGCTAGGATGTGCCGCAAAGCTGAAACATCCACTTCACGCATTGTTTCAATCGCTTTTTCGAGGTGACCATTGGCGAGCTGTGACAACTCACGCGTTCGTGGATTTGGGGATTCGGTGGGCAACTCTCCAAGCCGAAACAATTCTTTGACCTTCAGAAACTCTTCAGCCGATTGCACAATCAACTCCTCTAGTAGACAAACAGGTCCCGGTTGCGCCACAATCCCACTATGTCAAAAAAAGTAGCTATACTCGCAGGCCAGCGCATACCCTTTGCAAGATCGTTCACCAACTATATGGGAAAGTCCAATCAAGAGCTGATGACCGCCGCTCTCGACGCCTTGGTCAAAACCCAAGGCCTATCTGGAGAACGTCTAGGTGAGGTGGTTTTGGGCTCCGTTATTAAACACTCCTCAGATTGGAACTTGGCTCGTGAGGTCGCATTAGGAACTGAACTTGCGCCTCAAACTCCTGCCTACGATTTGATTCAAGCGTGTGGAACGAGCTTGCAGGCTGCAATCGCAGTATCAAACAAGATTCGCCTAGGACAAATCGAAGCGGGCATTGCCGGTGGCGTTGACACCAACAGTGACCTTCCATTTGTCTTTAGCAAAAAATTTAGCCACACCCTTTTGAAGGCCTCTCGTGCCAAAACAGCGCTAGAAAAGTTGCGCCTTTTTGCTAGCTTAAATTTGAGTGACCTTAAACCCCAGATGCCCGGTGTGGTTGAGCCAAGAACCGGTCTGAGCATGGGTCAATCGTGCGAGAAGATGGCGCAAGAGTGGAACATCAATCGCCTCGCTCAAGATGAATTGGCGCTTGCAAGTCATTTGCATGCGGCCAAAGCTTGGGAAAGCGGCTTTTACTCAGGCCTGGTCACCCCCTTTGGTGGACTCTCACAAGACAACAACATGCGAGGCGACACATCACTTGAAAAATTAGGCAAACTTAAACCCGTGTTTGATCGCTCAGAAAAGGGAACCTTGACGGCGGGCAACAGCTCGGCGCTGACAGATGGTGCGGCTTGCGTTTTGTTGGCAAGCGAAGAGTACGCTCAAAAGAAGGGCAAAGAACCTCTCGCCTATTTGACGTACACAGAAACCGCCGCTGTCGAATTTGTCCAAGCCGAGGGGCTGTTGATGGCGCCTGCCTACGCCGTACCAAGAATGTTGGCCAATGCCGGAATCAAACTTCAGGATTTCGATTTTTACGAAATCCATGAAGCCTTTGCCGCCCAAGTGCTTTGCACTCTCAAAGCCTGGGAAAGCGATAAGTTTTGCAAAGAACGCTTAGGTCTGAGCGGAGCGCTAGGCGCGATCGATCGAACGAAATTGAATCTTTGCGGCGGCTCTGTGGCGCTAGGCCACCCTTTCGCCGCTACGGGCGCACGCATACTTGCTACCTTGGCAAAGAAAATTTCAGAAAATAAAAAGGGCCGAGGCTTGATCTCGATTTGCACAGGGGGCGGGATGGGCGTAACCGCGATAGTAGAGAAGTGAGTTACTCGCAGTTTCCTGAAATTGAACCCTACGATACAGGGCGCCTAAAGGTATCGGACTTACATGAAATTTATTATGAACAAGTGGGAAACCCAAAGGGTCAGCCCATTTTATTTGTTCACGGGGGGCCAGGCGGAGGGATTGACTCTGACCATAGACGCTACTTCGACCCAAAACATTACCGCGTGATCCTTTTTGACCAGAGGGGCTGCGGCCGCAGTCAGCCCTATGCTGAGCTTCGCGAAAACACGACATGGGATCTAGTTGCGGACATCGAAAAACTTCGCCAAAAGCTCTCTATCGAAAAATGGATTGTCTTTGGCGGAAGCTGGGGGAGCACACTCTCGCTTGTCTACGCCGAAACTCACCCTTCCTCAGTTAAAGGGTTAATATTGAGAGGAATCTTTTTATGCCGTTCACAAGAAATTCGCTGGTTTTATCAAGAGGGTGCCAGCCGAATATTTCCAGATGCTTGGGACAAGTATCTGGCTCCTATTCCAAAAAACGAACGAAATGACCTTGTCGGCGCCTATTACAAAAGACTCACAAGTGAAAATGCCCAAGTTCGCCTGGAGGCGGCAAAAGCCTGGAGCGTATGGGAAGGTTCAACGTCTCGCCTAATTCCAGACTCATCGCTCATTGAATCCACCGGAGACGCAGAATTCGCTGAAGCCTTTGCTCGAATTGAATGCCATTATTTTACAAATCGAATCTGGATGAAGTCAGATGATCAAATCCTCGACAATATTTATCGAATTCGGCATTTGCCCTGCGTGATTGTACATGGGCGCTATGACGTCGTTTGCCCTGTAGAAAACGCCTGGGACCTGCATAAACGCTGGCCAGAGAGCGAACTCTATATATCGCCAACCTCGGGTCACGCCGCCAAGGAACCCGAAACCCTCGCCCAGCTTGTCGCTGCGACTGAGAAGTTCAAGATTCTTTGATACTTTAAATTTAATTTTTTGATCAAATACTGTTCACACTCACTTGCCTTGCCAGTTTGTGATCAAATTTCAAAACTGTTTCATAGAGAGAAGTGTTTTTGTAATCATGCACTTAATGCGCCGAGTCGCGACGGAAGTCGAGGTCTAGCTTCGGCACCAATCTTGCGAGTGCTTAGACTGAAGTCGAGGTGTGAAATGAATAGCCAGATTAGAAATCCAATTTTTCAAACAGTCGCACTGGCCGTGTTGCTGATGGGCCTTTCTGCCTGTTCAAATGTGAGCTTTGAACCAACTTCAGAAGAGGCGCAAACAAAGGGACTGACCGAAGATCCACCAACCGACAGCGGCGCCCATGAAACATTTTTTTTCAACGAGAACGAAACTCAAGCCAAGGTGGATGTTCTCTTTATAGTCGACAACTCAAGATCGATGTATGAAGAGCAAGTCAAACTGGGCGGCCGTTTAGACTCATTTCTCAATAGTCTTGCGCGATTGGATTGGCAGATTGCCGTGACCACCACCGACACATCTAGCGGTCGATTTGGTGTTAAGGGTAGCCTCGTCCCCATCTCAGGTCATCCCACGACTAACGTAATAACCAAAGACACTCCTGATTTTCATAGCGCCTTTCTCAATACGATTGTTCGTGAAGAGCTGATCAACTGTGTAAATCCCGATTGCCCGTCGCCCGATGAAAGACCACTCGAAGCTGCGATTTTTGCGATGGCCAAGGCCAACTCAAACAATGCCGGTTTTTTTAGAGAAGATGCCGACCTGGCGATCGTGGTACTAAGTGATGAAGACGAGCGATCAAATGGGGTTGGTGCCGTTGCTGGTCAAACCGTTATCAATTCATTTCGCTCTATCTTTGGGTCACATAAAACTCTAAGCGTGTTTGGCATTGTCGTTCAGCCCGGCGATGTGACGTGTTTAACAGAAGCCCGATTGACCAACCTCTCTTACTACGGAACTAGCGTATCTAATCTTGCTGCACTTACCGGGGGAGTGACTGGAAGCATTTGTGCCGCCGACTACAGCGAATCACTTTCTAATATCGCAGGCCGAGTTGTGGAATTGGTTAAGTCTGTCACTTTGAGCAAAAAGCCGGTCCGTGATTCCGTTAAAATCGTCGTCACGCCAGAGGATCCAAAATTGAAATGGACTTTATCAGAAGGTCAAAAAATCGTGTTCAACAAGCCCCCCAAAAAGGGCTCAAAAGTGGATATCTACTACACGCCAGAGCAGTAATTAAACGCGGGTTAGACCTTAGCTTTTCCGTATTTCTTACGGAATTTCTCAGCGCGCCCTTCAGTGTCGATAAGACGCTGTTGGCCGGTGTAGAACGGGTGACTTGCGCTCGAAATATCAAGCTTAACTAGCGGATACTCTTTGCCATCTTTCCACTGCGTGGTCTCTTTGGCTCTCACGGTGGACATAGTCAGCAACTCGTAGTCACACGACACATCTTTGAAAACAACTAGGCGGAATTCGGGGTGAATATCTTTTCTCATAGGTTAGAGGTTCTAGCACTTTGCGTGGAGCGACGCAAATAATTATTAATCGATATATTTCAATAGGTTAGGGTTTAACCCTGGAACAAGTGGAAGCTCGAGCTCACCTGAGCCTTATCTTTGGGGTCGACGTTGAAGAGAGCGATGGCCTCTGTCCGCTTACCCTTTTGAATGTTGAATATCACAAGGTCGGATTGCTCGACAATCTGATGAAGGCCGCGCCCGGCCCCGCCCTTGCCCTCTTCGTTTTCAATTGTTCCTGTGGCCTCATAGTTGCGCTCTAGATAGCGCAAAACCACCTCAGCGGGTAAACTGCCATATCCATCTTCAACCGCTATCGCCACGAGCACGCCGTCAGTCGCAAATCGAAGCCGGGCGGACCTTCCATCTGGCAAATCTACTGTTTCTTTTCTATCGAGATGATTAAAAAGCGCCTTACCGGCTTCATCAACCGGAGCATCATAGATGGCGTTCATAAGCATCTCGTCGGCCACCAAATTGACTCGCTCTCGAATGGTGCGGCGAATGCCCAAACTTTCAAAATATTGATCCATCTGGGCTATTTTTTCGGCTCTCGCCGCACTCGATGCGACCTCCAGCGTGCGAACATCAACTCCCCAACCCATGTATTTCTCAAGTCCAAACAAATCTTTAGACAGCAATTTTGAAACTGTGGTCGAAATGTTTTTAACCGTGAAGAGTCGATCTTCTTCGTTGCGAGAAACGATTTGAGGAATACCTTTGAGCTGTTTCAAATGGGGCAAAAAGGCTTCGACATTGTCATTGGTAACGAGCACGCGCTGAGTTTCGGGGCTCAGCTCATAAATCCGGTTCGCCAGCTCCACCATACCTGATTCAAACATCACCAAGTCGTAGGGCTTTTCTTTGAATAGGGCGCATCCCTCATCGGCGGTGCTGGCCAAATCAAGATGAACTCCAGTTCCTCCGAGCGCCATTTTTGCAATGATCTGCTGTTTTTTACTCGAATCCACGTAAAGAACACGCTTGCTGTTCATGGCTTCTTCAAAAGAAAATCGGTCGACGAGAGGTTGAATCAAGTTTCGCACTTCAAAAAGCAATTTTCGGGCTTCGTTGACCTCGGGTTCTTCTGGATGTTGCCGCCGAAACTGATCTAAGAAGCGGCCAAGTCTATCGAGTTGCACTTTGCTAAGTTCACTCAACTTGCCAAAAAGATTTTTTTTGCTATTGATCAACTCTTCAAGCTTGCGGGTTCCAACTTGTAGTTCGGCGTATTGTTGCTCGAGCGCCTGTGTTCGCTCTTCGACCTTTTTTTCTAAACCCTGATTGATTTCGGCCAACTCGGATTGTGCTACATTCAGCTTGATGGACAGGTCTTCAAAACGCTTGGCTTTTTGATTCGTGATATCTAGTTTTTCTGCAAGTACGGTGGCGTATATTCGGTAGAGCACCGACAATGAAAAATCTCTGTCCATCCCCTCTTGCGCCAAAAACCGAGCCGAATCCACCTTTAAAAGCTGAACTGGGCCCTCAGCCAAGATCGTAGCGCCTACTGGTTTGCGAGTAATCAAACTCATCTCGCCAAGCAAATCTCCACGCTGATTCAACTTGGTCACCAAATTGCCGTCTACAAAGACGCTTGTTTCGCCTTCAAGCAAGAAATAGAGATGCTCGTTGGTTTGCCCCTGCTCCAAAATTTTGGAGTTGGCCACAACGCTAATCATTTGACTGGCCTGAGCCAAGTGCTTCAAAAGGTGATCTGGCCATCCCTTAAGCAAAGGTAGGCTTGCGAGAATCTGAGTCATAGTAAAGATATCGACCGGTGGGGCTACTGAACTGAAGCGACCTGGACTGTTTATGGACGCTGCACGCCCGACCTAGGGCCAAAGCTCTTTGTTTTCAGGGCAAAATATCCGATAACTGTCACATGATCGACGGTTTTAAATCTAAAAATCCAGTAGCGATTCTTGCGGTCATGCTCTTGATTCTAAGTTCGCCGTCCATCGTTCATGCACAAGAGTTTGGTAGCGGCGAAGATGATGATTCCTATGAGTATCAACCGCCGCCGCCTCCCACTGACATACCCGAAGACTTTGTCGACGATAGCCCCCCAGACGACCCCGAGCTTTCGGCAGAAGAGGGTACGCCGGCGTTTCCGCAAGTGCCGCCGCCGATTCCACAATCAGGTGGTCCACCGATTCCGCAGCTGGGCAATCAAAGACCCACAGCTCCATTGGGAGTTGGAGGAGGCGCAGCCAGTTTTGGAAAATCAACAACTGCCAATAAATTGCGCTTCGACTTGGTCGAAGGCGAGTACTGGGAAAAGGACAAAAAGCGAACGCGCGGAAAATCGCGCCCTACGCCCTAACCGCCCTTAACATATTCCTCTTCAGAAAAATCATCGACCTGGATGGCGTCTAAGCGCAATGCTTCGGCTTCGGCCATCTTGGCTTTTTCAGCTGGCGTGATCACTCCGCCCGCAACGGCATCATCTAACAATGTACGAGATTTTTTATTGAGCTTCTTGGCTTTCACTGCCGCTCTCACCTTGGACTCTATGGACATCGCCTCAATGATCGCGTGGTACGCCTTTTCAAGCCGGCCCAGAGCCTCGGTGGGGTCAGTCGGTACATAAATACCATCGCTCAAGCGTAGGCGCATCTCTTGATCGAGCTGCATCGCGTGCGCCACTCTATGAGTGAGGCGATCTGTGGGCGCCAGACCCACAAAGTTCAACCTCGACCACCAGCGAATGGGGCCTTTGAAAAACCAATAAAGAATAGGAACGTCCATATTTCCAAAGATTCCATCAAATGCATCTTGAATTCTTTGAAAGGCCACGGCCATAGAGAAATCCAAAAACATTTTGTCTTCAGGCTTTCGGCCCTCATCTTCGAATCTTTTGATCACTGCCGTCGCAATGAACATCCAAGACAGCACATCGGCAAAGCGGCCCGTGAGCTTTTCTTTCACTTTCAGCTGACCACCGAGCAATCCCATAGCTAAATCCGTCATGATTGCAAAAGTCGCTGACACCCAATTGATCTTTTGAATGTAGCGTCTTGCAGGGCCTCCAACTGGGCTACAAACGAAGCGGGCTCGAGTGATGCTCAACACAACCGTACGAAATAGGTTTCGAACAATATGACCGATGTGGCCCCAAAACGCTGAATCAAAAGCGGCCAAATCGCCGTTCTCAATGGCGTTCACTTCTTTGAACGCATAAGGGTGCGCCCTCAAAGCGCCTTGTCCAAATATCATGAGAGTTCGCGTAAGAATATTCGCGCCCTCAACGGTGATTCCAATTGGCGTTCCTATGTATGTGGTAGCCATTAAATTGCGCGGCCCCATCGAAATCCCCGCTCCGCCCAGTATGTCCATTGTGTCATTGATCACTTGCCTGGCGATTTCAGTGGCATTGAATTTTGCGATGGCCGTGACAACTGGAGGGAAAATATGCTGATCCAGAGCGCTCAGCACATACCGCCTCATGGCCTCTATCATATAGGCTCCGCCCGCAATGCGCGCGAGTGGTTCTTCAACGCCTTCAAACTTTCCTATAGACATCCCAAATTGCTTACGAATCACAGAGTGATTGCCCGCCACGCGCGCGGCCAATTTACAACTGGCTGTGCCCTGGCCCGGAAGACTGATACCCCGGCCCGCACCCAAACATTCCATCAACATCTGCCAGCCCTGGCCGGCGCCCCCAAGACCACCAATAATGGCCTCTTCTGCAATCATCTCAACATTGTGACCCTCAGTTGGACAATTGTGGAAGGGAACGCCAAGAGGATCGTGGCGACGGCCTATGACGACGCCCTTTAAATTCGATGGAATCAATGCACAAGTGATCCCAAGATCTTCGCCTTTGCCAAGAAGGTTATCTGGATCACGCAACCGAAACGCCAATCCAATTAAAGTTGAAATGGCCGCCAAGGTTATCCAGCGTTTTTTCCAATTTAAACGAATATGAATTTTACCATCGGGGCCTTTGAACAACACCCCTTCAGAAATAATTGAACCCGCGTCACTACCGGCTGTCGGCTCGGTTAAGCCAAAACAAGGAATCTCGTCGCCGTTGGCCAGCTTCGGCAAATATCTCTTTTTCTGCAAATCCGTACCATAACGCACCAAAAGTTCCGCAGGACCTAGTGAGTTTGGCACCATCACATAGATCACGGTTCCAACAGATCGAGACGCCACCTTTTGCAAAACCGCGCTATGAGCCGAATGAGAAAATCCCAGCCCACCGTATTCTTTAGGGATGATCATCCCAAGAAAACCTTTTCGGCGCAGATATTCAAAGGCCTTGGGATCCATTTTTTTAGTCCGGAAGAACTTATAATCGTCGGTGAGGCGACAAAGTTCTTCAACCTCGACATCAAGAAACTTCTGCTCTTCATCTGAGAGTTTGTGGATAGGTTGATTCAGCAAATTTTTGAAATTCGGCTTGCCCGAAAAGAGCTCGGCCTCCATCCAGACCACACCGGCCTCTAAAGCTGTGCGCTCCGTCTGCGATATGTACGGAATCAGTTTCAACGCCTTCATGGTTTTCAT
>JBGSQJ010000006.1:0-6489 GCA_041738165.1 Bdellovibrionales bacterium | reverse complement strand
TGCAGCGCATCCCTAAAAAGGAACCGTGTACCTAGAGGTGGTTGGTCCAGTACAAAATGGTTCATTTTCAGCTAATCCAAAGGAGTTGCCGTTGAATAGAAAGGTCGCACATCTGGCATTTTTAATGGCAGCTTTGTTTTTGGCAGAAAGTTCTTTGGCGTGCAGCGATCTGTCGCCGGCAAAGTTAAATCACGCGCAGATAATGCGAGAATTTGGTCGCAACTTGCTTCCTCTTGGAAAGCTCTTAAGAACGCCGGCGGAAGACCTCCACAGTTCAGATATCGTTTTGGATACTAAAACGGGAATTGAGAAGGCTATCAGTTGTGCGAAGTTGATATTGGACTCAGATTGCGAAGATGGGCTCATGCCGACCAAGTTGAGTGATATGGCTCAAGATGAAATCGTAAGCTATAAGACGTCCTACACGAGTTACCTAGAAGTGTTTGCCCACCAGTTGAGCCTGATTTTGCCATTGCTTGACGAGCTCGCATTAGAATCGAATGTGCAAGTCGTGCTTGAAGCCATAAAAGAGCATGAGGCCGAGGCTATGCGCGCCACTCGCGAAGCACATCGCAGGCTCTAACCGTTTATCTATAGGCGCTTTTCTAAGAGGATTTTTGGGCCGCCCTCGTCGGAGGCATGAAAGCCGATGACATCAAAGCCAAACTTAATGTTGAGTAAAAGCATGTCTCGAAATCGATTTTGGGTTTTGGTCAGAATCCGACTGTAGCCTTGTTCGCGGCACCAATCGTGCTGCAAAATCATCAAATCCGCCGCGATGCCCAGACCTCGAAACTCTGGAACAACTCCGCCCAGCCAGCTGTAAAATTCTGCACTTGTTGACTCATACCCAAGCTTAAAGGCGACGACTTGGTCATTAATTCTAGCGCTAGGTAGGAAAAACGTTTTATGGTTTTTAAAAGTAGATTGAAACCAGTCTGGGTCCCACTCTCCAAAGGCTTTCTCCATCACGGTTGCAATGTCCTGAATGTCGCTCTCGGTGATTTCTGCCGTCGCCTTGACTTCGAGATCGACTTTTTTAAACCGTGGCGACTTTTCGCCATTGCTTTCGAGAGTTCCAAAAAATAGATTTTTTGGGCGCACCCAAAGTTTTGCGAGTTCATTTGCATAACGGGTTTCGTAAATGACGACGTCTTCTAGGGTTTCACTGTGCTTGGCTTCGCCAATGTATTTGTAGGGCTTCTTTTTATAGTGTTCGTAGAGCTTCATTTGTTATGGCCCCCTCAAAGTAGCATGTGAATACCATGGCGTTTGGTGCTAAGGTACACGGTTCCTTTTCCGGGCTGCACTGCATCCCGGAAAAGGAACCGTGTACCTAGGAGTGATCATGGGAAAGTTGAAGCTATTTGAGGCTGACGCCGCCACGACCGGCAAATTTGAGTCGAAGGACGAAGCGCTAGACGAATCAAAGAAGTTGCAAGAGCAGCTGTACGACCTGCTTTACCTGATGTTTGCGCATGACAAGCATTCAATGTTGGTAATCTTGCAGGGCATCGACACCAGCGGAAAAGACGGTGTCGTTCGCCATTTATTTGCCAGTGCCAATCCGCAAGGTATTCGGGTGTTTTCGTTCAAAAAACCCAGCGCTGAAGAGCTTCGCCATGATATTTTTTGGCGTTGCCACAAGCACACTCCCGAGAGCGGACTGGCCGCGATATTCAATCGGTCTTACTATGAGGAAGTCACCACAGTCATGGTGCATCCTGAACTGTTAAAACTTCAGAGAATTCCTGAAATGAGTTCGGACTTAAAGGGTTTGTTCAAGAGCCGATACGAACACATCAACGCATTCGAAAAAATGCTTTCACAAAGAGGCACGGTTGTCCTCAAGTTCTTTTTGCACATTTCAAAAGTCGAGCAAAAGGAGCGGTTAAAGGCACGCCTTAAGGATCGAAAGAGAAATTGGAAGTTTTCTGAGGCCGATGTGGTTGAAAGGAAATATTGGGACAAATACATGGATTCGTATGAAAAAATGTTGAAGTTTACGCATACGAAACACGCGCCATGGCATATTGTTCCCGCAAACACAAAATGGTACCGAGACTATTTGATTTCGAAAATCACCGTCGAAGCACTCGCAAAGTTGAAAATGTCGTTTCCGAAAAGCAATCATCAGATGAAATCTATTCGTTGATATTCGGCCATGCGAATTAGCGTGATACTTTTTCATTCCTCATCTTCAGATCGGCCGCTTAGTGATGAGTCAATACGACCCGCAAATGAGTAATTGATCCCCGTTGGGCCGAATGGTGGCAGCTGTTAGCCCACAGATTAGCCGTCAATATGGCCAAACTCTTGCACCAAATGTCAGCAACAGCAAGCAAGTCAAAGAAAAGGGGGACCAGTGGTCAAAATGAGGTCTAAGCCAAAACACAAAAAATTGCAGGGTGTTGCCAAACAACAACGAATTGCAAAGTCTGGGGCGATACGTAAGGACGCGCATATCTCATCACGCAATAAGCGCGACCAAGCCAAGATTGACAATCGCCCTGACGCTTCACAGGCCGTTTAGCCTAGGGAATTTTTTAGCAATGGAGGGCCTATGCAAATTCTAGTCAATTCAGACCACACCGTCGATACGCCTAAGGGTTTCAAGGCCTACGTGCGCCGAGTGATTGAAAAGGCCTTGGAGCATCATGATGCGCAAATCACTCGAATCGAGGTTCATTTTGCAGATGAGAATGGTGATAAAACTGGCGCCAATGACAAACGCTGTGTGATGGAAGCTCGGTTAGCGGGCCGCAAGCCGATTGCCGTGACCGAACACGCGGACACGTTAGATGAGGTGATCAGCGGCGCTGCAGAGAAGCTCAAACATGCGCTTTTAAGTATTCTGGGCAAAGAGCATAATCATCATCCAAGAATAAGCGGCCATGGTGGCATTTTTAAAAATGAAGACCCAATGCTGGATCCCGCAGACGCCGACGTAGTCGACCCATTGGCCCCTATCACCTATGCCAAGTGGTAGTTTGTATTCCTAAATCATACAGACTATAACCCGCTGATGCGGGTTTTCAGGGCGCTTCGTCATCGTCAAGTTCAGTGGCTTTGGGGCGGGCAGGTATTTTCAGCGATGGGCGACGAGATCTACGGAATCGCTCTTGTTTGGTACGCCACGAACCTACTTGGCACAGACGCAGGGTATCTGTCAGCCGTCCAGGCTGGCTCGGTTTTTATCTTTAGCTTGTTTGGCGGAGTTTTAGTCGACCACTTGGACAACCGCCGAGTTATGATTTTGTCTGATGTTTTGCGCGGCCTGGCCGTGCTTTCACTTCCGATCTTGGGCACCTTCGGGCCGCTGTCGCTTTGGGCGGTTGTGGTTGTGGCCATTTTAGTTTCGAGCTTGTCGGCATTTTTCAATCCGGCCCTGGCCGGATTCATTCCGCAAATGACGAAGGACCGAGCGCTACTTCAGGCGACCAATGGTCTAATGGAAACAACAAGTCGTTTCGCTCGGATTATCGGGCCGGGATTGGTAGGACTTCTTGGCCGGCATGTTCCGCTGATCCATTTTTTTACGGTGGATGCGATTTCATTTTTCGTGTCGGCACTTTCTGTGTCTCGCGCAAAGCCAGACCCGGCACTTGTTCATAATGAAAACTACCAACGTGAGGTTTTCGGGTCTCTAATGGCTGGGTATCGATTGGCTAAAACAAATCCAGTTTTAAGATACACGGTTTATAGCACCTCAGTTGCGGCATCGGCATGGCTCTTTGTCGTGCCGCTCGGGATGACGCTCTTGGTGCGAGAGAGGCTGCCCTCGAACATTGGAGCTCTGGGATTTCTGATTTCGGCCTATGGAATTGGAAATGTGGTTTCCAACATTGTCATTGCCAACTTTCACTTTCACCGGCCGCAGCGCTGGATTTTCTCTGGACGCCTAGTCGCTGGCGTTGGAATTTTCCTACTGAGCTTCAGCACGACTCTAGAGCAGATGATGCTCGCGTCGGCGCTGACGGCAGTTGGAGGTCCACTTGCAGATCTGGGCTACGTGAATTTCATTCAAAAAGTATGTTCAGGCCGAGAGATCGCGCGAATCTTTCGCTACATCACGGCAGTGGGGCAGGGGAGCTTGCTCATTGTGTATCTGGTATCGCCAAAGTTGTTCGATCAGTTTTCTGTCTCGGCGGGAATTGCATCAGCCGCAGTTCTGGTTTTTCTCTCTGGTCTAATTGGCTTTGTTGTAGACCGGGAAGTTTAGGCTATTGCTCAGGGCAGGTGTCGTCGCCACATAGCACGCCAGGGTTCATCACGACTCGCACGCCGCGATAGCGGTGTGACATCGTGCCGACTTGAAACACGGCTGGCGAGGGCACTTTCTTTACGGCGTCATTGAACGCCTGTTGCAAGATTTGTTTTTCGCGAGAGCTGAGAGTGCGCCACCCACCCTGACCAAATATAAGATTGATTTGGCCACTCGAAACAGATCCACCTGATTTGAGCAGTTTCATATCGACGGCGAGAGTTAAGCCGGCCAGGCGTTCCCCCGAAATTTTTCCGGCCAAAGATTTGCGCATGGTTTTCTCAACCGTTTCTCCGTAACCCACCAGCGGCATTCGCATAGCTTCTGGCACATTTTCACCAAAGAATGTCATACGCACACTTCGAGTCTCTGGATCTTTAGCCATTTGATTCACGGTGCCGACTTTGTCGCGATTCGACGACTGCCGAGAGAAAACCTTTACGCAGTCATCACCGCTGCATTTTGTGCCCGCGCCCATGACCTTTTGAATTGCGGCCTTCTTTTTATTGAACGCCTTGGTGACAGAGAGCTCGCCTTTTCTTGAGCCAGTGAGCGCACTTTCAATAGAGTCAGATTTCGATACGTAGGCCGCCGTCGCTTCGGCGTTGGCTCCACCCAATCCTAGTAAGTCAGCCGAGCTGGCTCCGCCATGCGCTTGCCCTAAATCAAGTACTTCTCGCGAGGGCGAAAAAATAGCCGGTGAGAAAGCGTCGGTTGAATCGGCAAATTCTTTGAGTTGTTTGGCGTCACCTAACGTAAATTGATTTTCTTTTAGGCCATATTGAAGCCGAATTGAATTGGCCAGATCTTCGGGGGAGGGGTTTTTGCGAATCAGATCGAAGACTTTGGCGTTTGGAACCGTGGCACCAAACTTAGAGTCAAGCAAAGGGCTCATCCGAGGGTTGGTCTCGATAGCCTTTTGCTGATTTCGTATGGCTGTGAGCTGATGGCTCAAATTTTCTTGCAGATTCTGTGATTCGAACATTTGCGCGCCTGGGCGATCGCGACCTAGTCCGCGCGCATAGCGAGCCGCTGCGTAGGCCTTGTCTGGCGAATTGGCGACGCCTGTGCGGTACCAGTCTTCGGGATTGGCCATGCCTTTGCTTTGCACATCCACTCCCAACTCTTCGGCCTTGGCCGCTAGAGCCCGATCTGATTCACTGGATATTCGCTCAATGTCTTTGTAGAGACTTGGTAATTGGCTCTGATCGACATTCTTCACGTTGAGAGCCACACCAGACAGATTGTAGGTTTGGTAGCGCACTACTTCGAGTCCAGAATACTTTTCGCGCAGGCGACTCATTTGATTCAAAAAATTCTCACTGTCTAGGGTGTTGAACGCAGTCATGGGATCTTTGCCCAATACATCGTTGCCCTTTTTCATGGCGCCGTGAGCGCGAACCACAAAAATCGATTTGCGATTTTCTGACGACCCTAAGTTAGCTGCAGTTCCCCAGCTGAGAAACTTTTTATTTTCAGCCGTTGGGACCAGGGGTGGGCGAGTGGCAAACTCCGAGGTGAACGAAGCCAATTTCGGCCCGGTCTTCGTTGTTGAAACCGTTGCGCGCTCCAATGTGCTAAATGTTTTTGCTCCGCCCTTCACCAGGACACTGGCAACACCCACTTCGGGGCCGAGCGCTAAAGTCTCGGCAGCCCCTCGGGCAAAGAGTCCACACGATTTTTCGAGGTGTTTGCCAAATTGGTCGCCAAGACTGCACTGATCTATATAAAATGGAAGCTTAAAGCCGTTCATAGTTTGTGCGGGGTAGAGTGAAGGTTTATTTTCGAAGTCGAGCAATCGCTCTTTTAGCCCACCATAATGTTCATCCAGATTTTTATAGCAAGTGGGGTTTTCATTGGCTACGCGCCTCAAAATTTCGAGCTGCGCTGATTTTCGCTCAGGGGTCCCCCATTTATTAAATTTGGCATAGATCTTTTTTTGCTCGAGGCCAGGGTAGATTTCTTTTTGCAAGTCCCCCAAAAGTTTTTCGCAGCCCGCGACTGAATCGTTATGGTCGCGAAAGGCTCGCGACCAAATTCGATCAAAAGGTTGGTTTTCAATTTGAGCGCTAATCTGTTCGTCTGAAATCCTGTAAGCGCCCTGACGATCGACCTCACTGTTTTCTCGTAGTCGACGAGCCACACTGAGCACGCACTCTGGTAGCTCGGCGCACGCTTGTTTCATTGAACTTACGGTTTCGCTTTGGGGCCCCTGCTGTTTGTAC
>JBGSQJ010000005.1:0-3811 GCA_041738165.1 Bdellovibrionales bacterium | reverse complement strand
AGACGTCGCCATCCACGACATAGGCGTGCTTTCGCTCAATTAGCTCTTCAACAAAACTCACAATCTCTTTGATAAACTCGGTAACCTTGGGATTTCGCGAATGTCTTCTTAGTTTTAGATTCCCAAAATCGGTCTCAAACTCTGCAATATACTTTTCTGAAATATCTTTGGAGTCCATTTGGTCTTTTTGGGCACGCTGAATAATTTTGTCATCCACGTCGGTGTAGTTGTAGATGTACTTGACCTCGTAGCCCCTAAGCTCCAACCAATTGCGAACCAAATTAAAAAAAATAGCGCCGCGAAAATTTCCGACATGCAATAAATCATAAACAGTCGGTCCGCAAACATACATACGAACCTTGCCGGGCTCGATCGTCTGAAATTCTTCTTTTTTTTGTGAGGCCGAATTAAAAATTTGAAGCGACAAAAAATCCTCCTGTATCAGAATTACTGAGAACTCATATTGGCCAGGGCCTGCTCTGCTCGATCAATTAAAATATGTTTTTGCAAAAGCGGAATCAAAAGCTTGAGTTCTGTGCCGTGCGGGCTGCCAATAACAGCCACCCGAATGGGTTGAAACAACTGCTTACCTTTGACCTCAGCTTTTTCTTTTACAGTGTTTTGCAACTCCATAAACTCAGCTTCAGTTAAAAACTCACCGGGTAAATTCTCAAGACCGGCCTTCCACACTTCAAGAACCTTGCGACTGGTGGGCCACGCCAGTGCTTCACGGCCCTCGTCGGTCATTTGGATTGGGGTCTCGCTCAAATGAGTGAACAAACCGACTCCGTCTTGAAGAGTCTGCATCGACGACTTGAAAGTCTCAATCGCCTGATTTTGCCACTCAGGTCCACCAGTAAATTTTAATCCTTGAGCATCTAAATAAGGCTTAAGTCGTTCAAAAATCTTCGCGTTCGGCAACGCTCTTAAGTGAGTGGCGTTCATCCAAAGCAGCTTGGCTTCATCAAACACCGCCGGTGAACTATTCAACCGGTCGACCGCAAATTTCGAAGTCAATTGATCAACACTCATCACCTCTTCACCATCAGGCGAGCTCCAACCCAAAAGCGCTACAAAATTCAAAAGCGCCTCTGGCAAAAATCCGCGCTCCTTGTACTCGTTGCAACTCGTGGCTCCGTGACGCTTAGATAACTTTTGTTTATCAGAGCCCAGAATAATCGACATATGCCCAAACTCAGGTAGGGTAAACCCTAAGGTCTCATAGATCATCATTTGCCTTAGCGTATTGCTCAAATGTTCTTCGGCCCTAAACACGTGGGTGATTTTCATTAGAGCATCATCAATCGCACAGCAGAAATTATAAACGGGCATTCCGCTTGAGCGCAAAAGCACAAAGTCGCCCACCATATCCGACGGAAACACGACTTCTCCGCGCACCAGATCTTTGAACGTATAGTCTTTCTTTTCGCCGACCTTAAAGCGCACCACTGCGGTCTCGCCATTGCTCATACGCTCCTTGGCCTTTTCAAGAGTCCAATCGCGATAGGGTGAATCGACGTGAGGGGGCCGCCCTTCTCTTTGCGCCCTTTGCCTTTGCTCATCAATTTCGGCATCGGTCAAAAAACAGTAGTAGGCCTGCCCAGATTCAATAAGTTTTTCGGCATATTTTTTATAGATGTCCTGGCGCTGACTTTGTCTGTAGGGGCCATACTCCCCTGAGTCTTTGAGTGTTTCAAAGTCGGGGCCTTCATCCCAATCGAGACCGAGCCACTTGAGGTCGGCCAGCTGCATACGAATGAACTCTTCACTGCTTCGCTCCGTGTCGGTGTCTTCAACTCGAAGAATGAATTTTCCGCCATAACGTTTTGCAAATAGATAGTTATACAGCGCAGTCCGGGCGCCCCCCACGTGCAGGTAGCCAGTGGGCGAGGGAGCAAAGCGAACTCGGACTGGTGGAGAAAGGCTCATAGATCACTTCCTTCAAAAGAAGTGATCATATACTAGAAATTATAGGTTGAAAATGGCTCGAACTTCTTCTTGCTCTTTGAGTTCTTCAGTCGAGGTAGCCAGCGACAGTTCTCTTAAGAGCAAAGTGCGCGCGTTATCTAACATTTTGCGCTCTCCAAAGCTCAGCTCTTTGTCGACCTTGAGTAAAAACAGGTCTCTAAGCACTTCGGCGATTTGGTAGACCGATCCCGTTTTGATCTTTTCCATGTACTCACGATATCTGCGGTTCCAAGTCTGGTTGTCAATTTTGACTTCCGTTTCTCTTAGAATCTCGATGACCTTTTTAGCTTCTTCGCGAGAAATAATAGGCCTTAAACCCACGGCTTCGGCATTGTTTTTGGGAACCATGATCTTCATGCCAGAATCTAAGATGCGAATACTATAGAATGTGTGCTCTGTGCCTAGAATTTCCTTGGTTTCAATTGCCGCCACACTGCCAACTCCATGACCTGGATACACCGCATTGTCACCGACCTTGAACGAAACCATCCACGACCTCCGTAGAACTTAAAAGATTAAGGGAGACTCCCCCATCCAGAGGTGAAGATTTATCATTTTTGACACGCGTAATCAAATAGGTTGTGGGCAGAATAACCATTTTGGTCACTTGTAGAGAAAATTTTACATGAACTCTGACTCACCCCACCCAATTGGTGGCCACTTGATCGAGCTGAGCCTTAACTCTCTGGTGCGAAGGGTCGCTAAGTTTCGGGTCCTGACTCACCAATTGAAAAGCCGCCTCTTTGGCGTCTGCCAGAATGCGCCCATCGCGCACCAAGTTGGCCAAACGAAATCCAGGTAGACCACTTTGCTTTGTCCCTAAAAATTCGCCTGGACCGCGCATTTCTAAGTCAGCCTCGGCCAGTTTAAAGCCATCGCTCGTCGATTCCATGATTTCAGCGCGTTTGACTGCGTCTTCACCCAGCGCATAGCCGAGCACCAAAATGCAGTAGCTCTTGTGTTCGCCTCGGCCCACACGGCCTCTTAACTGGTGAAGCTGCGAGAGCCCAAAACGCTCGGCGTGTTCTATCACGATGATATTGGCATTGGGCACATCAACGCCCACTTCTATCACCGTGGTCGAAACTAATATTTGAATGCCCCCGTCGCGAAAGCGGCGCATGACTTGATCTTTCTCGGCGCTTTTCATTCGGCCATGCAAAAGTCCGACTTTGAATTTTGGGAATTCTTCTCGAATGCGCTCAAACTCTTCAGTCGCATTTTTAAGTTCAAGCTCTTCGCTTTCTTCGACAAGGGGGTACACCACATAGGCTTGCCGGCCCTTTGCCAATTGGTCGCCTAAAAATCCCATCACTTGAGGACGTTTATTTGAAAAGGTCTTTCGCGTAACGATAGGCTGACGACCCTTTGGCATCTCATCGATTACCGAAACGTCCAAATCCCCATATACGGTCATAGCCAAAGTTCGCGGAATGGGCGTCGCCGTCATAACTAAAAAATGCGGTGAGTAGCCTTTTTGTTTAAGCTTATTTCGCTGCTCGACTCCAAATCGGTGCTGTTCATCGACAACGACGAGAGCCAGGTTTTCAAACTGAACCTCATCTTGAATGAGAGCATGCGTACCGATGAGCAGATCGATTTCTCCGGCCTGAAGCGCATTCAAAATGATCTGCCGATCCTTGCCTTTTATTTGCCCAGTAAGTAGCGCGGTTCGAACTCCCAATTGGTTCAACTGTCTTTGCGCAGTCTGGTAGTGCTGCTCAGCTAAAATTTCGGTAGGAGCCATCAAAGCGACTTGCGCACCCGCCTCTATCGCGTAAACGGCCGACATAAATGCCACCAGCGTTTTTCCACTCCCCACATCACCCTGAACCAAGCGATG